>CBIMFG010000277.1:0-6111 GCA_966243125.1 uncultured Niastella sp. | reverse complement strand
ATAAAATGACTTAAGTTTAAAAGCCAGATAAACTTAGATTATTCGAGTGCATTAACTGATGGCTTCTGGAATAAGGATATTGGCGATGGATCGGGCCTTGGCGGGTTACGACAAAATAATAAGAATGAAAAGAATACCTGGAGCTGGTTTAATACATTAAACTATAACAAGCAAATAGGTGTGGACCATGAACTGAATGTACTGGCTGGCGCAGAATATACCCGGCGTACCAGTTCATTTGTTTACACTTTTGGCGCGGGTATCAACTATCCCGATCTGCTTTGGATAAATGATGCTAATTATCAGGAAACTGGTGGTGGTAGTGGAATGGATAAAGTAGACGATGGCTTGGCTTCTTATTTTGGTTCTATCAATTATGGGTTCAGAAAAAAATACCTGGCTACATTCAATTTAAGAACAGATGCCGATAGCCGCTTTGGGAAGGATAACCGGTGGGGCTACTTTCCATCAGGTTCAGTTGCCTGGCGGATAACGGAGGAAGACTTTATGAAGGCCAATAAGTTTGTGAACGACCTTAAACTACGCGCCAGTTATGGAGTAACCGGTAATTCAAATATTGGTTATTTCCCCGCGCAAAGCTCATATGAACCTGAAACCTATGCCGACATTTCATTGATCACTTTACAAAACCCGGGCAATGCCAACCTGCGCTGGGAACGGCATGTACAATTTGATGCGGGCGTAGACGCCGTATTGTGGAAGAATACCAGCCTTACCCTGGAATATTATAACCGTAGAACGTTAGATCTTATTCTGAACAATCCGGTACTGGCTACACTCGGCTTCCCCGGCAGCATTCGTGCTGAAAACGTAGGTAAGCTGCAAAGCCAGGGCATTGAATTAACAGTAAGCACACCTGTATTGCATAAGAGCAATTTTAACTGGGATATTAGTTTTAATGCAGCCTGGAATAAAACAAAAGTGAT
Source organism: uncultured Niastella sp. (assembly GCA_966243125.1). GTDB lineage: Bacteria > Bacteroidota > Bacteroidia > Chitinophagales > Chitinophagaceae > Niastella. The sequence goes on along the minus strand of CBIMFG010000277.1, from coordinate 5,164 downwards.
TGCCACTAATATCTTAGGCGATGACCTGTATGATAACAACGATGCCACCGCCCAGTTTAACATTGCCCGCCCGGGACAACCATTAGGCGTTTTTTATCTCATTCGTTGGGCCGGCGTAAACCCTGCCAATGGTCTGCCAACATTTTTGGATGTAAACGGCAATCAAAAACAATACGACCGTGCTAACACGGCTACGCCATGGACGCTGGTTAAAGATGGCACGCCCACGTCAGTGATCGGTTCAACAGACCGCGTGGTATTGAAAGATAAATCGCCTTACCCAAAGATCTATGGCGGTATAAACCAAACTTTCCATTACCAAAGTTTTGATGCAAGCCTCGACCTGCAATATGCGCTTGGGTTTTATGTATATAACCAAACCAAGCAAAACCTGATGGTTTATGGTAACTCAAGAAACAAATCGGAAGACATCCTTGGCGCCTGGACGAAAGCAGGCGACAACACAGATGTGCCCCGCCTGTATTGGAACGATGTTTTTTGGACTAATACTGCAAGCACCCGCTGGTTAGAGAAAGTCGATTTTTTGCGCATCCTTAATTTGCAAATTGGTTACACCTTGCCTAAAACCGTTACCAGCAGAATAAAGGTTAGCAGAGTACGCTTTTTTGTACAGGGCAGTAACCTGTATACGTTTACCGGTTATACCGGCATTGATCCCGAAGCCAATAGTGTAGGGCAAACAAACATCGGTTTGGGTATTGACAAGCTGCGACCTTACCTTTCACGCACCTATACCATGGGTATAAACCTGGGCTTATAAGCGGTATTGCATTAAAGACCTAAAAAAGAAAAAAGTTATGCGATATATAGTATATAGTTTATTGTTGATAGCGATAGCTGGCAGTTCGTGCCAGAAAAAAGTGCTCGACATCAATTCGCAGGACCTGATACTGGCTGATTCTGCTTTTACCACACCTGAAAAAATTGAAGCAGCTACGCTTGCCGGTTACGACGCACTGCAAAGCCCTGAGTTTTTAGCGGGACGAGCCCTAATATATGTAGACGTAATGGGAGAGGATGTGTTTGACCGCGGCCAGGCTTTTGGTGATCTGCCTCGATACGGCATGCTTTCGAATAATGCTATTGCCCAAAATGTTTGGATGGCGGGGTATGATGCTATTGGAAGAGCAAACAGAGCCATAACAGGTATTACGGCCAATAGCAGTAAACTCACTACCGCTAAGGCAAAAGCACTGATAGCAGAATGTAAATTTATAAGGGCGGTGGCCAATTTTTATCTCGTTAACTTTTATGCGCAGCCCTATAACTTTACAGCCGATGCATCGCACCCAGGTATTCCATTAATAACAACCAGTTATACTACTAACGATCCCGATGCCAATAAACCAAGGTCAAGTGTAGGCGCCATCTATACAGCTATCGTAACCGATCTTACAGAAGCATTGACCGATTTGCCGGTGAATTATCCCGCTGCTGCCGATAGCACTTATAATAAGAAAACCCGTGGTACCAAAGCTTCTGCTTCCTCTTTTCTGTCACGGGTTTATTTGTATAAAGGTGATTATGTAAATGCTGCCAGGTATTCGCTGGATGTGATCAATGGAAAGTTTGGCACTTTTGCCTTGAACAGTACGGTGAATGGCGCATTTGGTCCCGGCCATTATGAAACCAGTGAAACCATTTGGTCAATACCAGCAAGTATAACTGATAATCCCAGCACCAATTACTCGCTGCCGCAGCATTATTCGCCTTTGGGAACAAGGGCCGATATTGCGGTATCCAACACCTTCCTGAATATGGCTACCAATCCATATTTTGCCGCAGATGATAAAAGAAGAGGTATGATCATTGCCGGGCCCGGCAGTTTGAGTGCGCTTAGATTCACGAACAAATATCCTGATGTATCTACACGCGCCGACTGGGCGCCTATCATTCGCTATGCAGAAGTGTTATTGACCTATGCCGAAGCGCAGGCCCGCACTGCTACGGGTATTGATGCCGATGCTGTTGCCAAACTGAATCAGGTTAGAAACCGCGCACTCGGATCTCAACTGCCATACACTATAGCCAGCTTTACCAGTAAAGATGATCTGGTTGATCATATCTTAGGCGAACGCCGTATTGAGCTGGCTTTTGAAGGACATCGTTTCTGGGACCTGATGCGGATAAAAGCAACCGTTAAAAATAAGTACGATAGTGATGGACAAAAGTTGCTGCCCAATCAGCCTTTTGGCGCCCAAAAGAACATCTTCCCCATACCGCAGCTGGAAGTAGATAAAAGCAAAAAAGTACTGGCGCAGAATGACGGCTATTAATTATAACTAAGCATAAAAAGTAAACGTCCCGTCGCGGTTAAACCGTGACGGGACGTTTTGCTTTATACAACTTAAAGCGCTATGAAAAACTATTTCTGAAATATTTCGTGCAATTTACTTTCCAGTTCTTCACCACGTAACCCTTCACCAATCACATTTCCATCCGGATCTATCAATACATTATAAGGGATGCCGGTAAAGCCAAAAGTGGTTACGGCTTTGCTGTCCCAGAATGCGAGGTCACTTACATGTGTCCATTTTAACTGGTCTTGTTTTATGGCCTCAATCCAGTTCTCTTTCTTTTTATCGAGCGATACACCCAGGATGGTGAAGTTCTTGTCTTTGTATTTATTGTAGGCTGCTACTACGTTCGGGTTTTCGGCGCGGCAGGGTTGGCACCAGCTTGCCCAAAAATCAACCAGCAAATACTTGCCTTTGAAACTTGAGATAGAAACCTTGTTGCCATTTACATCGGGTAAAGTTAATTCAGGCGCTTTCTTTCCTACCCAGGCATTTTGTTGTTCCTGTTGCGCTCTTATTTTTTCAACCTGCTCTTTGTAAGCATTGTATCTTTTCTTCATTTCTGCCAGGTTCGAATCGCCGGTATACTTTTGCGTTAAGTTATTCAGGGCAGTTTCAAACTCGGTTTGAGGCAGTGTTTTGGCAGAACGGCCCAGTACAAAGGCTGCTACTACAGGCTGGCTTACATCACCCATTATGCGCTTCATATAGTCATTCAGCTCTGTTATGGCGGCGTTCTTACGGTTGGTTAAATTCAGCAGGGTGCTGTCGGGCGCGCCAATGCGTTTAAGGCTATCCAGCTGGTTCATGCTTTGCTCGGCGCTTACGCTTTTTACATCGTAGGTAAAGATAAAATCCTGTAACTCGCGGCTGGCTACTGAACCGGCCACGGTATAGAATTTTTCATTGGTCATATCAATATTAACGGTCATATTGGGCACATCGTTCACCAGCGGCACCATAGGACCATCGGCCACCACCAGGTTATACATGCCTACATCGGGCGCCTGACCTTTTAATCTGTAAGATCTTTTTTCAGCTGAAATGGTCACTGAATCCAGTTGTACCGGCGGCAGGTCGCCACCAAAAGGTACTTCATATAGGAACAAGGTCACCATTCCGTTTTTAACTGCATGGGGGTACTGACTGGCTACTTTATCAAGATTGGCAATATTGCCGGTTACCTCCAGGGTGCCTTTTTCTTTTGCTCCACAGGCGCCCATTGTAACCATCAGGATCGGCAATAGCCAGTTCGAAAATCGTTTCATCTATGTGGTTTTTGTTATTGTTACTGCAGTTTCTTTAAAAGAATATCGTTGGTAAGCTTTGGATCGGCTTTGCCTTTGGATACTTTTTTTACTTCGCCTACAAATAACCCGATCAATCCTTTCTTTCCCTTTTTATATTCAGACACTTTATCGGGCATTTTGTTCAATACTTCCTCCACCCAGGCGGCTACATTGCCTTCGTCAGAGTCCTGCAACAGGTTCAGTTCTTTTGCTATTTGTAATGGCTCCTTGCCGGGTTCTTTTAACAGCACGGCAAATATTTTAGTTGATGCCACTGAAAAGTTTACCTGGTTGCTATCGATCAAAGCAATCAACGCGGCAATAGCTACGGGTTGAACCGGAAATGCAGTTATGGGCTCACCGGTTTCATTCAACCACGATTTAATGGGGCCCAGCATCCAGTTGGCGGCTGCTTTATAATTGGGCGTGTGATCAATGATCTGTTCAAAGTAAACCGCCAGTTCTTTTTCATCGGTTATTACGCGGGCATCGTATTCGGGTAACTGTAATTGTTGGGTATACCGCACAACGCGTTCTTCAGGCAATGCCGGAATAGAAATTTTAACTTCCTGCAACAATGCATCTGTTACTACAAACGGTGTAAGATCTGGATCTGCAAAGTACCGGTAATCGTTGGCATCTTCCTTGGTGCGCAGGGCGAAGGTAGTGCCATTGCCGGCATCGAAACTTCTTGTTTGTTGTATGATCTTCTCACCTGCTTCAATAAGATCTATCAGGCGTTTTGCTTCAAATTCAATGGCACGCTTTACGTTGCGAATAGAGTTGAGGTTCTTTACTTCAACTTTAGTGCCCAGTTTTGTATCGCCTTTTTTACGAACCGAAATGTTGGCATCGCAACGCATACTGCCTTCTTCCATGTTACCATCGCAGATCTCAAGATAGCGCAACATTTTTCTTAATTCGGTAAGATAGGCGTAGGCTTCGTCGCCGCTGTGTATATCGGGTTCTGTAACAATTTCAACCAGGGGAACGCCGGCGCGGTTCAAGTCAACACAGGTATTTTTAGGGTCAACATCGTGGATGCTTTTACCGGCATCCTCTTCCATATGAATGCGGTTAAGCTGTATATCTCTGGAGCCGCCATCCTGCGTGCGAATGGTTACGTAGCCACCCACGCAAATAGGCGTTGTATGTTGCGTAAGCTGGTAGCCCTTGGGCAGATCGGGATAGAAGTAATTTTTGCGGGCAAAATAATTATGCCGGGTGATACTGCAATTACAGGCCAGGCCTATTTTAACGGCATAGGAAATGGCCTTTTTATTCAACTTGGGCAAGGTGCCGGGGTGCGCCATTGTAATGGGACTGATGTGCGTATTAGGGGCGCCGCCAAAAGCTGCGCTATCGCCACAAAACAACTTACTGTCGGTGAGTAACTGGGCATGCACTTCCAGACCTACAACAACCTCATATGCATCGTAATTTGTCGACATATTATTCTGATTGCCTAAAATGGTGAAAAATCAGACAAAAATACCTCATTTCTGGTTATGGGATTTTTAATAAAAAGGCCGCTCCGCCCGGCTAAACGGGAGGAAC
>CBIMFG010000276.1:0-6123 GCA_966243125.1 uncultured Niastella sp. | reverse complement strand
TTTAGTGCGCAATACCGCTCATGCCAGGCACCTGGCTAATTTGCCAGGCATTAACCTATTCACTGGTGACATGTTGGAAAAGGAAACACTGAAAGATGCATTGGATGGTGTTGAGCGGGTCATGCTCATCTCATCGGCAAATGATCGAATGGTTGAAACCCAATGCACTTTTATTGATGCATGTAAACAGGCCGGAGTGCATCATGTGATCAAATTCTCCGGAGAAGAATCACAACATGGCTATGACCCACAACGATTCCGGTTCACCCGTGAACACGAACAGATCGAAGATTATCTCGAAAGCTCCGGCCTGCATTGGACGCATCTCAGGCCCAGCCAGTTTATGCAGGCTTACCTGCGGGAAGCTGCAGCCATTAACAAAACTGGTGAACTACGTTTGCCCTTGGAAAAGATCCGGATGTCGCCGGTGGACCTCCGTGATGTAGGCAAGATTGGGGCTGCGTTATTGGCAAAAGGCGGGCACCATGGGGAATCCCTGCGTATTACTGGTCCGGAAGCACTGTCTATGGCAGACATTGCGGGTATCTTTAGTAACATTACAGGTAAACAGATCCGTTATGTGCCGGTAAGCTGGAATGAGCGGAAGGCTGCATTGTCATCAGTTGGGTTACCAGACTATTTTATCGATGCGCTGGCAGAACAGGCTACAGAAAGAAGGCGAAATCCCGAAGCAATAATAGACAACCACACCCATCAACTATTTGGTGTTACACCAACTACGTTTGAACAATTTGCCGTGCAGCACAGCCATATTTTTAATCAGGAATAACAGATAATATGAATATAAACTCCTTGACAAGGTACTCAGAGATAGTAAGGCAGAACAGTCGTTTACTGCCTTATTTTAGCCAGTAATCGAAAAACCCGCATAGAATATAGATTTTATGCGGGTTTTTGTTTTGACAAGCACGGATAAGCGATTTCACGGAGTACAGCACACTTACATCCATTCTTAACAAACTTCTCTTGCAAACTCATCCTAAAGCAGTTATTTTGCGCCCCGAATACCAAACCCAAAAACACCTTTATCTTGAAACGTATTGCACTCATTTGCCTACTGGGGCTTTGCCTGCAGGTAACCGCTCAAAAAAACTATCAAAGAGGCCAGGTCGTTCTTACAAATGGAGATACCTTACAAGGATGGATCGACTACCGCAACTGGCACGTTAATCCCACTTCGATCAGATTCAAACAGGATTCTTTAGCCGAAAACACCCGTCAGTTTACAACCACTGATATCAGCTTTTTTCAGGTAGCTGGCGACAGATACCTGAAAGCCTTTATAACAAAAGACATGTTGCCCGTTGATATAGGTCACCTGGCGGCAGACTCCACGGTAAACCAACAAACAGATACCGCTTTTTTAAGAGTGCTGGTAGAAGGGCCTGTGCTGAATTTATATGAGGTATACGATTTTAAACCACATTATTACATTCAGGACAGCACTAAAAGTTATCGCGAACTTACCTATAAATGTACCTGGGACGATTCGGCTAGTCAGGTGAGAACACGTAATTATTTCCGCAGTGAGTTACAAGCTTATTTAATCCTCCGGCCACAGTATGATAAAAAATTCGCCCGCCGGCTCGAAAGTATAAGTTACACTGATAAAGAGCTGGCAAAAGTGGTAGCTGCTATGAATGGTTTAACTGGTCAAAGCGTTCCCTATGTTTCAAACAACAGCAAAAAGTCCCTTTCTTTTTATGCCGGGGCTGGAGCAATATATAATACCATGGCGTTTAGTGGTAAAAATGATTATTTAAATGCCATGGATTTTGGTTGGAAGACCGGTCCGGCTATAATGGCCGGTTTAGAACTTTTTTCGGAAAGAAACTTTAGGGATCTTTCATTCAGGCTTGAGGCTGCGTACAGTTCAATAAGCTATGAAGCTAACAACCTTGTTAAAATGAGCGGCTCTGGTACCGATACTGTTCATTACGAAGCTAAACAGCGGACTATTACTCCTTCGCTTACTGTTTTATATCATATTGTAAGAAAAGAAAAGTTCCGGTTTTATATAGGTGCGCAGCTCGCAGTCAACTTTTCCAATTATCCAACCAACGAATTAACAGCAAAACACCAATACACAACATATCCTCTTCATTCCAATAAATATATTTTATTTAATAACGATTGGCCTGCTGTTAATATTAAAACAGGTGTCATAATTAATCGCAGATGGGATGTAGGTATAACCGGTAGTGTATGGGGCAGCAGTGTGAATACCCGGGATGTGCATAATAGGGTTAAGCAATATGCATTGTGGTTGGGCTACCACTTTATATAAGCAAATGTTAGTAGTGGCACATTTGTCCATGGTTAACTACAGCTGGCTGAAGTAGTTTTGTTTATAATCTCATGCGCTCGTTTTGTTAAAGAAAGCTTTAATAATGAATAGTCTTTAAACTGGTATTTGCTTTTTCTTTCTAAAGAATATTCAAAAAACCAGTAATTATGAAGAGCATTTTAACACTACTTTCGGCTTTCGTATTAATTTTTTCTGCCTGTACTAATTCAAAGGACGTAAGGCAACCAGAGTATCGCGATATGGGTGACGTGCGGATAATAGAAACCGGTGTACTTAAAACAACGGTGGGCGCCAATATGATCTACTATAACCCTAATAATTTCAGTATTAAACTTTCTTCTGCCCGGGGCGATGTATATGTTGACAACGCCTACTTCGGTAGTTTTGTACTGAATCAGGAAGTGGAGGTAAAGAAAAATTCAGAATTTGTATTGCCTGTAGCAATCAAGATCGATAATATAGGCGCCATTAAGAACCATACGGATATTTACAAAAAGAAAGAAGCATTGGTGCGCATTGAAGGTACAGCTTTAGTAAAAAGATCAGGGTTTGCAAAGGAAATCCCCATCAGGTATGAACAAAAGCAGGATCTTGCCCGGCTAAGGGCACTTGTTATTCGTTAATTTATATATTTTATTAATGAAGGCCTCAGGTTAATTCCTGGGGCTTTTTTTATTAATGTTTTATTAAGCAAACGTTAATCCCCATGCAGGTATATTCGGATTTCAATGAATGAAGGTATGTCAGTAAATAGATCTGTATTGTTAGTCATGTTATTGTTATACTGTTTGCAGGTGTTTGCCAGTATTAAATTACCAGGCATCATCAGTGATCATATGGTGTTGCAACGAGATAAACCTATTCGCTTTTGGGGATGGGCGACTCCAGGCTCCGTCATCACGCTGCGGTTTAAAGGTAAAACGTACCCGTGTACCACCGCAGATGGCGGAAAATGGTTGGTGAAGCTGCCTGCAAGCCCGGCCGGCGGTCCTTATGAGCTGGAGTTGGAAGGTGACAGCTCGCTCATTCGCATACACGACATACTGGTAGGCGATGTGTGGGTGGCATCGGGTCAATCGAATATGGAGTACGGTATTCAAACCGACCGCGATGGGAAGGAAACGATAGCTCAGGCAACAGATAGCATGATCCGGATGTTTTTTGTTCCCTGGGTTACCTCGCTTACAGAAAAGAATAATACAGCTACTGCCACAGGCCTCAACGGGCATTGGGTGGTTTGTTCTCCCAAATCTATGGCTGAAAGTTGGGCCTGGCATGGCTTTTCGGCAGTTGGCTTTTACTTTGCGCAGTTGATCCGGAAAAATTATCCCAAACTTCCACTGGGAATGATAGGCGCCTATAAAGGAGGAACACCCGCCCAGGCCTGGGTAAGCATCAGTGGCCTTGAGCAGGAGAAAGCGCTGCATCATTACGTAGCTGAGCACAAAAAAATTGTAAACACATACATACAATCGGATACAACCGGAGGAAAGAAACCGGATGGCGGGTTTGGGGCGCCGGGAAATTTGTTCAATGGAATGATTGCTCCGTTGATCCATTTTCCTATAAAAGGAGTGATCTGGTACCAGGGCGAAAGTAATGGAGATAACCTGGAAGAAGCATTGGAATATCGCGTATTGTTTCCCCGCCTCATCAAAGACTGGCGCCAACACTGGCAGCAAAGAAATTTTCCATTCCTGTTCGTACAACTCACCAGTTTCAGAGCGCCGGCAAAAGAACCGGTAGAAGGAATTTGGCCCTGGGTTAGGGAAGCACAGCTGAAAGCGCTTTCTCTACCTAATACTGGAATGGCTGTTATCACCGATGCAGGAGATGCTACAGACATTCATCCTAAAAGTAAAAAGGCTGCAGGTACCCGGCTGGCATTAGCCGCACTAAAAGTTGTATATAATAAGAAAGGCGTATCCTCTGGCCCTTTATATACCTCCATGCGGATAAAAGGAAATTCTATAGAACTCAACTTTTCCAATACCGGCGGCGGACTTATTGCAATGCCTAACGGAAGTTCAGAACAAACATTATCTGGTTTTGCAATAGCTGGTAAAAGCAAACATTTTATGTGGGCCAATGCCGTTTTACAAGGGAATAAGGTCATTGTATCGGCGGAGGGTTTAAATGAACCTGTGGCTGTTAGGTATAACTGGGCCGATAATCCGCCCGGTAACTTATATAACAAAGAGGGCCTGCCTGCATCGCCTTTTCGAACCGATAACTGGGATGCCAATGGTAAAAAATAATTTTGCATTACCTTTCAATCATGCACCAGGAATTTGAAACGCCTTCACCGCTTCAGGATGTCATAGAATGCTTTTGGTACGACCGAAGAGAGCTCGGCGATCAGCAATCGGGTTTTGAAGTACTGCCCGATGGCTTTGCTGAAATTATTTTTTATTTCGGCAGCACCTGCAGCATTGCTGCCAGCGAAGGATTGCAAACACTGCCATCACCATTTTTGACGGGACTGCTCAATAAACCGGTTGTTTTTTACGCTCAAAATTTGTTGGAGGTCATTGGTGTAAGGTGTTATCCCTGGACGGTTTTCGATTTGCTCAATCTTCCGGCTGGTAAAGATGGCGTTCGCATTTTCGAACATCCAATTGCGCAATTACAGCCTACATTGAATACATGGATGCAGGGTGGAAAAATAGAAGAGGCGGTGACTGCGGTGCAACAATATTTCCTGAATGCCCACGCGCAAATTGCTCCTGACAGTATGCTTTTTAAAGCAGGTGTGGCCATGCGCAGCGCCAATGGCGCCATACCGGTAAATAAGGTAGCGGCAGCCGCTCATGCCACTGTGCGTACCCTGGAAAGAAAATTCAAACAGGCTGCTGGTCATACGGTGAAAGACGTATCCAGCCTGATGCGTTTTGAACAGGTACGAAACCAGTTATGGGGTAACCCCGCAACCAACTTAGCCGGTCTGGCGCTTGAGTTGGGTTATACAGATCAATCTCACTTAAGTAGAGAATTTAAACGCTACAGCGGCACTACCCCCGCCGCATTTGCCCGAAAAACAAAAAAGGAAAAACAGGCCGGCAACGATTTTGTCGCGTTTGTACAAGCCTGACGCCGGCGCTTTTTAGAATTTTGTGTATCAATCATTCTTTATGAAAGCTACACATGATGTAATTATTTCCGGTGCAGGGCCAGTAGGGCTCTTCCTTGCGTGTGAATTAGCGTTGGCCAAGTGTTCTGTGCTGGTACTTGAAAAGGCGGTGGACCCACATTCACCTCTAAAGCAATTGCCGTTTGGATTACGAGGCCTCAACGCACCTTCTGTTGAGGCGTTATATCGTCGTGGATTGTTACAACAATTGGAAGTACATAAACGCATAACAACTCCGCATCTCAATACAACTCCAAAACCTCAGGCTGGTGGCCACTTTGCCGGTATTCAATTTAATAAAGCCAACATTGATACGTCGCAGTGGAAATATCGCCTGCCGAGCGCTACTGATACCCAGTTGCTGGCTGAAATGCAGGAACTTGAAACGGTGTTGACTCACCGCGCAACAACCTTAGGAGTAACCATCAAGCGCGGAATGGGTGTTACTGGCTTTAAGCAAACTGAAGATGGAGTAACCGGTGAGGCTGGTGACCAATTTTTTCAAGGCAAATGGCTCGTAGGCTGCGATGGAAGCCGTAGCGTTGTCCGCAAGGCGGGCGGTTTTGAATTCGCCGGCACGGAGCCGGAGTTTACCGGCTACTCTACTCTGGTGGATATTGCCGACCCGGAGAAGCTCCGTCCCGGTCGAAACGTCACGCCAACC
>CBIMFG010000275.1:0-6129 GCA_966243125.1 uncultured Niastella sp. | reverse complement strand
AAGCTCCCGAAAGGAGCTTTTTTTATTTTATATACCTATGCTGAAAAGGAATGGCTATTGTAACCAAAGAAACTGTTACAAGATTCAGGTTGCAGGGTACCGGTTCCCGGTTACCGGACGCCTGGCAATTGTTTTTGAGCTTTGAATGTATGATCTGAAACCTGGAACTTGTAACCTGAAACTGGCAACCGGTACCCAGTAACCGGAAACCATAACCGCAAAGCACCAGGTAAGAACAACTGCTCCATTTATATCGCTGATACACTTAGTATTAACTCAGATTGTCTTAGTTCCCTGCCAAAACAGGCATCAATGCCCTTGAAACCCATGCCTTTATTGCACTGGCATTAAACTTGACATATATGCCAATTGCCTTCAATTCATGGTTAATTAAGCAAGAGTATGTTATTTTGTCACAGATAATCTTTTATGAAAGAAGCGAAAATGTTTTTCACGCCCGAAGATGAAATGGATTTTATTCCTATTATACCCCTTAATGAAAATGAGGGCGATAATAACGCAGATATAGTCATTCCGTCAGAATTACCCCTGTTGCCATTGCGTAACACCGTTTTGTTTCCCGGGGTTGTTTTACCAATTACTGTAGGTCGCGATAAAAGTATAAAAGCGGTAAACGATGCCTATAAAGCTGACAAACTGGTAGGTGTTATAGCGCAAAAAGACAGTAATGTAGAAGATCCTGAGGTAAAAGACCTGGAAGCAGTAGGTACAGTGGCCAAGATCATAAAAATGATCAAAATGCCCGATGGCGGCACCACCGTTATTATTCAGGGCAAGCGCCGGTTCAAAATAAATACCATCACTACCGAAGATCCTTATTTTAAGGCCCAGGTAGAACTGCTGGAAGAACCAGATGCCCCTAAGAATGAGGATTTTAACGCCTATGTGGCCAACATTAAGGAACTGGCCGCACAAATCATTCAGCTGTCGCCCAACATTCCTTCCGAAGCCTCCATTATTTTAAAAAATATTGAGAACCCTTCCTTTTTGATCCACTTTATTTCCAGCAACTTGAACACTGAGTTGACTGAAAAGCAGAAACTGCTGGAAATGAATAATATCGAAAAGCGGGCCGACCTGTTGATGAAACTGTTGCAGCGCGAACTGCAGTTTGCCGAACTCAAGAATAAGGTGACTACCAAAACCAAAACGGAGCTCGATAAACAGCAGCGCGAATACTTCCTGCAACAGCAAATGAAAAGCATTAAGGAAGAGCTGGGTGGCGATACCAATGAGCGCGAGATCAAGGAGATGATGAAAAAGGCCGAAGCCAAAAAATGGACAGAGGCGGCCAAGGAAATGTTCAAAAAAGGTATTGAAAAGCTGGAGCGTATGCACCCCAGCACGCCCGATTATTCAGTGGTTTACAATCACCTGGACCTGATGCTTGAGCTGCCCTGGGGCGAAGTGACCGAAGACCAGTACGACCTGAAAAAAGCTAAAAAGGTGCTCGACAACGACCATTATGGAATGGATAAAGTGAAAGAGCGTCTGCTGGAATACCTGGCAGTGTTGAAACTAAAGGGCGATATGAAAAGCCCCATTCTGTGTTTTGTAGGCCCGCCCGGTATTGGTAAAACCTCGCTGGGGCGCAGCATTGCCACCGCAGTAAAGCGCAAATATGGCCGTGTGAGTTTAGGTGGTTTGCACGATGAAAGCGAGATCCGCGGTCACCGTAAAACCTATATTGGCGCCATGCCCGGCCGCATTATTCAAATGTTACGGAAATTGAAATCATCGAACCCCGTTATCATTCTCGATGAGATTGATAAAGTAGGGAACGACCACCGCGGCGATCCATCCTCAGCTTTACTGGAGGTGCTGGACCCTGAGCAAAACAATAATTTCTACGATAATTATCTGGAGCTTGAATATGACCTCAGCAAGGTGTTGTTCATTGCTACTGCTAATGACGTCAATAATATTCAACCAGCGCTACGCGACCGGCTCGAGATCATTTACCTGAGCGGGTATGCTGTGGAAGAAAAAGTACAGATAGCCAAACGCCACCTGGTACCCAAACAAAAAGAAGCGCATGGGTTAAAACCTGTTGAGTTTAAAATTGGCGATAACATTCTGGAAAAGATCGTTCAGAACTATACAAGAGAAAGCGGCGTACGTGAGCTGGATCGTTACCTGGCTTCCATTATGCGGTACGAGGCAAAGGAATTTGCCATAAATGAATCGGTAAAACCAACGCTTACCGAAAAAGATGTAGAGAAGATCTTAGGCAAGCCCAAATACAACAATGAAATATACAAAACGGCCAACATGCCCGGTGTGGCCGTTGGCCTGGCCTGGACGTATGTAGGCGGTGATATTTTGTTTATGGAAACCAGCCTCAGCGATGGTAAAGGCGAATTAAAGCTTACCGGTAACCTGGGAAATGTAATGAAGGAAAGCGCTGTTACTGCGTTAACCTATTTGCAATCCAATGCTAAAAAAATAGGCATCAACCCATCGTTGTTTGAGAAGAAGAACATACACGTGCATGTGCCCGAAGGCGCAGTGCCCAAGGATGGCCCAAGTGCTGGTATTACCATCATGACGGCTATCACTTCAGCATTAACAGGCAAGCGGGTAAAACCATATCTGGCCATGACCGGTGAAATTACTTTACGCGGTCAGGTGTTGCCGGTAGGTGGTATAAAAGAAAAGGTACTGGCTGCCCGCAGGGCCGGGTTAAAAGAGATAGTAATGTGTTGGCAAAATGAGCGGGATGTTAAGGAAATTGAGCCGGCCTTTATAAAAGGGTTAACATTCCACTATGTAAAGACAATGCAGCAGGTGTTGGATATTGCCCTTTAATTAGATTTTAATACAAACCACGAACTCATTTTTAAACAAATAATAATTGAACCCTGTTAGTATAATATTCAACCGAGATTTTTTTTCATGTTGGTTGTTTTAAGGGTTAAAGAAATTCCTCCATGTCAATGGAGGAATTTTTTTTTATTTTCGTACCGCACCTCATGAAAAACAAGCTGCTTATATTATGTTTTTTATTGATCCTTACCCGTTCGAATGCGCAAACATTAGGCGGTAATACGGTCTATAATTTTTTAAAGCTCTCCAATACGCCCCAGCTAACAGCCTTAGGCGGCATCAACATCAGCAATCTAACTAAGGATATTGGTCTTTCTTTTAACAACCCGGCTTTGTTACGGTCCGATATGCATACGCAAACAAACCTGGTTTTCAACTCCTTTTATGCAGGCGTAAAGAATTATCATTTGCTCTCGGGGTATCATGCAGCTGTGCTCAACACTACGTTTGCTATAGGCATTAATTATTTTAGTTATGGGTCAATAGCCGAAACCGATATGATGGGCAACATATTAGGTAACATGAAGCCCGTTGATTATGTGGTACAACTAAGCGCTGCCCGGCAGTATGGCGAGCGCTGGCATTATGGCGTTACCGCAAAGTTCATTCATTCATCCTATGGTATCTATCGCTCGTCGGGTATTGCTTTGGATGTAGGTGTGTCTTATTTCGATTCAGTTCATTTATGGCAGGCTTCGCTGGTAGCAAAGAATATGGGCGCGCAGTTAAAACAATATACCGGTACAGCAAGCGGCGATCTGCCTTTTGACCTGCAAGTGGGTATTTCAAAACGACTGGCCCATGCACCGTTGCAGTTTTCGTTAACAGTAGATCAGCTGCATCAGTTTGATACTCGTTACAATGACACTTTATTTAACAACGAAACAGGTTTAACACAGGATAGCAAGGGAAAAAAATATATATTTGACAAGTTTTTCAGACATGTAACCCTGGCTGTGCAGCTATTTGTTGGTGATAAAATTGAAGTAACAGCAGGATACAATTACCTCCGACGCAAAGAACTGAACATAACAAACGCCGGCAACGGATTAAATGGTTTTTCAATGGGTGTTGGCGTGTTATTCAAAAAAATCCAGATCCGCTACGCGAGGAGTTATTATCAAAATAATTCTTCCTATAACCAATTCGGCTTAAACCTTCGGCTAAACGATTATTTCGGCTCAGGCGGGTTATTGAACAGAGCAGGAAATAAGTAATTGTTTCCCCTTAATTATTCTTAACCGCTTTCCTTAAACTTTTAAAATTTAGGGGGTATGAAAGTTTGTTTATCCAACAAATTCAGTAATCTTAATTTTCGCCATTAAATAAACCTTTTTCTTAATGATCAAAGTGATTATAGCAGATGATCACAAGCTAGTGCGCGAAGCCTGGAACCTGCTGCTCAGCAGGGATAAAAGGCTGTCGATAATTGCCATTTGTGAAAACGGACGGCAGGTTATTGATGCCTGCAAAACGCTTTCACCCGATGTGGTATTGATGGATATCAATATGGAACCGGTGAGCGGTATTGAAGCTACCAAAGTCATTCGGGAACATACTAACGACATCCGCATTATTGGCATTTCTGTTCATACCGATCTGCCGTATGTGAATGCCCTCATGCATGCCGGCGCAAACGGCTATGTTACCAAAAACTCCTCCGGTGAAGAAATGATCCGTGCTATTATGCTGGTAATGGAAGGGAAGCAATACTTCTGTAAAGAAATAGTAGATATAATAGGATAACTCTAAAAATAATGAATGTTGAATATTGAATGTCCAATTTTGAAGTGAATACAATCTCAGTACTGTATTTCACTTTAACATTCAATATTCAACATTCGATATTCAACATTCTACTTGTGATTAACCAACAAGTTCCTTTTCTTCTTTAAAAGCTTCTCTGGGAGTAATTCCTAAGAGGTTAAACATTGCCTGATCTTCATCAAATGAAGGGTTAGGCGTGGTCAGTAATTTCTCACCAGTGAAGATGGAGTTAGCGCCAGCCATAAAACACATAGCCTGGTCAGAAACGCTCATAGTGGCACGGCCTGCGCTCAAACGCACCATGGCTTTCGGCATCAGAATACGGGCGGTAGCAATCATTTTCACCATATCCCAAACATCAACCTTCTGGTTGTTTTCGAGCGGTGTACCAGCTACAGCTACCAGTGCATTAATGGGTACACTTTCTGGGTGCTCAGGCATGGTGCTAAGGGTATGCAGCATTTTTATACGGTCGGCATGGGTTTCGCCCAAACCAACAATACCACCACAGCAAACAGAAATACCAGCTTTACGAACGTTGTCCAGGGTTTCCAAACGGTCGTCGTAGGTGCGGGTAGTAATGATCTCGTTATAGTATTCTTTAGAGGTATCCAGATTGTGGTTATAGGCATATAAACCGGCATCGGCCAGTTTTTGAGCTTGTGTATCGGTAAGCATACCCAGGGTGCAGCATACTTCCATACCCATTTCATTAACACCTTTTACCATTTCTATCACGCGGTCAAAGTCGCGGTTGTCCCGCACTTCGCGCCAGGCTGCGCCCATACAAAAACGGGTTGAACCGGCAGCTTTTGCTTTGGCGGCGTATTCCAGCACCTGGTCTTTTTGCATTAAAGCGTGTACGTCAACACCCGTACTGTAGCGGGCTGCCTGCGGACAATAAGCGCAGTCTTCCGAGCAACCACCGGTTTTTATAGAAAGCAGGGTACAAACCTGTACCTCTCCTGTGTCGTTATACTGTCTGTGTACCGTGGCAGCTTTATAAATGAGCTCAAGCACGGGGGTATTGTAAATTTCCTGTATTTCTTCAATCTTCCAGTCGTTTCTGATCATGCTGTTTTCATTTAAAATAATTAACGAAGATACATTGTTGAACGTTTTATACAACTTTTAGTTCAGTTGGGGATTGAATCCCTTATCTATTAAATAGGTTGATGAATCTTTCAAAAGCGGCACTTTTTGTTGCAACAGTTTATTCAGCACCACCCTGAACTGGTTAACTCCTGAAATGCTGTCGTACAGGAGTTTATAATCGTTATCCGGGTAATACACCGCGTTCAGGTTCTGAAAATAGCGTACAGGAAACACTTCCTTTGTGGCATCCCTGTTGCCATGGTCGCTCATAAGAATGATCACGGCCCTGGGGTTTTGTTGTTGTATGGCCGTTATCATTTCCCTGATGCGGCTATTGGCATAAGTTACATATTCCAGGTAGGCTGGCACGGGCGCCGTTTTTCGTTCCCGGGTAATGGTAGCTATATCTTTCAGCTGACC
>CBIMFG010000274.1:0-6152 GCA_966243125.1 uncultured Niastella sp. | reverse complement strand
TTTTTAAATATAGCACCTAAAATAGGCCACTGGGAGGAAAATGAATCAATTGATGCCTTTATTATGCATAAATTACTTCCTAAGGTACATGGCTCTAGACGTAAATTGGAGCCAGTTTTAGTTACCCTTGCGGGATTCTGCCTAACAGATAGTAAAAATGTAGATAGATATCTCAGGACTGATGGCAAAAGGCCGAACGTTGATAATGATGATTCAGTGAAATACAAAATTTCCCTCGACAAAATACAACGCATGTACGCTTCTTTAATTGCCGACAGCTTTACCCAATATGCAGAAGCTTAATAAAATAAAAATACCAGTCCTTCTTTCTAATAAAGAACATGTTGATATTGAATTTGCGTCAAGATCGAAAGGTAAGAATATTAAAAAGATTAGCGAATTAGATGCCCGAGAATTTGGCGAGGCAGCAGTACAGATTAAAGAAGGTTATAGCTATGAATATAAGCTTACTGATGGGTTTGAATTAGTTGCAAGCGCCAAGATTGTTCGATGCTCAAAACTCAATCCTTCTACTGGAATATTTAGCCCAGGCAATTATGTTGGTACCCTATCTATTTGTATTCAGAAAATCAACAATAAAAATATCTATGGTACCTTTCAACTAGAAGTTGAATCTGTTAAAACAGACTATAGAACGGATTACAGATTAATGTTAGAAGAAATTGCCGAAAAATGCGCAGAGCTAATTATGCAACATTCGGTTCCAATTTCTCAAAAATTTATCACAGACTATCAAAGGTCAACCCAAGCAATATATCAAAGCTTTTCACTTATAAAGGCTATCATCGACTCGGAAGAATTTGATCATGCCCTACATAAAATTGTACAATCTCCGATAACAGTATGGGAAAACGAAGAAACCCAAAAAGATATTAGCAGATTAAAGCGATTAAACAGAAAACAACTTAGACAAATAGCCAAGTCAACTACTGGGTCTGCTATAAAAGTAACCGCTTTTAATAAGAGTGAAACAGTTGATGCTCCTGAAAATAGATTTATTAAGCATGTTCTTCAACAATTCTTGGACACTTGTGCTCTTTTCTATTCAAAACTGAAAGATAAAAGTCAGTATGCAGAAGAAGTTTTAAGATTACAAGAAAAAATTATCCATTATTTAGGACATCAAATGTTTAAGGATGTAGGAAAACTTTATATTATTCCTTTAAGCAGTCCAATTCTTCAACGCAAAGAGGGCTATAGAGAAGTTTTACGTGCCTGGATTATGTTTACCCTTGCAGCTCAAATGAGTTGGGACGGGGGAGATGATGTTTTTGAAGGTGGCAAAAGAGATGTGGCAACCTTATATGAATATTGGCTGTTCTTTAAACTCCACGATTTAGTATGCAAAGTATTTCAACTTGAAGTACCTCGCATTGAAAACTTAATAGAAACTACAGCGGACGGATTAGGTTTAAAATTAAAGCGAGGAAATTTCTTGGCCATTGATGGCATATGTCATGCCTTAACACGTAAGCTTCATGTTCAATTAAGTTATAATCGGCTCTTTGACAAAGATTCCATATATCCGCACTCTGGTAGTTGGACTACTGGTCTTCGTCCAGATTATACGTTAAGCATCTGGCCCTTAGGGATTAGTCCGGAAGATGCAGAAAAGGAAGAATTAATTGTACATATACATTTTGATGCCAAGTATAGGATTGAACACCTGCTGAAACTTTGGGAATCAGATCAAGACCATGATAATAAAAATGTGATTTCAGGAAAAATTAAAAATGAAGATCTACTTAAGATGCATACCTATAGGGACGCAATTAGGCGTACTGCTGGCGCCTATGTTCTGTATCCCGGAGATAAATCAACAAATTATTTAGGTTATCACGAAGTACTTCCTGGCTTAGGAGCTTTTCCAATAAGGCCTTCAAAGGAAAATAATGGCATACTTGAATTGGAAAGGTTTTTGAATAATGTGGTGGCTCTTTTATTAAATAGAGCTTCCCAAAGAGAAAAAATGTCACTTAAGACTTTTGAGATTCACAAACTTCCGCCTACAATAATTCTTAACACTGCATTGCCAGAACCATTGGGACCAAATAGAAATTTGCTTCCAGAAGAAACATCGATATTAGTAGCCTATTATAAAAGTCAAGAACACTTGGATTGGATTATATCTGCAAACTTGTATAATACCAGGGTAGGATCTTCAACCGAATTGTTTTATTTAGATCCATTACTAATGAGCGCCAAATACCTATTACTCCATAATAAATCAGAAAAACAAAGCGATAAATTCTATAAGTTATCTATAAAAGGCGGGAGAATCTTTTCAAAAGAGGAGTTGAAACAACACAAATATCCCACCAGACCCTCGCAGAAATATTATTTGGTTTTTGAAATCGATTCGAAATTGGAAGAAGAGTTTAGAGGTAAGAAATGGGATGTTACTAAGCTTGAAAAATATACCCCTACTAAAGATGCGCTTCCCTTTGTTACACACTTGGGGGACATTATGCAAGTGATGATTCCGTAGAATACATTCTAAAGCGCAAACCCTTTTTGTTATGATTTGCGCTTTACTATTTTATTTATTTACTAATAACCGCTACCACTTCAACTTCCAACAACAAATCATCCTTTACAAACTTACTCACTTCCATAGTTGTAGAAGCAGGCGGCTGATTAGTGTTAATATATTTATCTCTTACTTTTCTGAATGTAGGCAGGTTAGCAACGTCGGTTACATAATTCGTTAATTTGATAACATTATCCATGCTTCCACCAGCTTTTTCAACAATGCTTTTAATAGACTGAAAAATGTGCTCGGCCTGTTGTTCAAAATCATCTTTACCAACAGTGTTGCCGTTTGCATCGAAAGCTACCTGACCAGATAGAAAGACCATTTTGGAAGTTCCCAGGTCAACTTCAACATACTTAGAATATCCAGCGGAAATGTCCTTAAAATTAACCATGATAAATGCGATTTTAGTGCAAAGATTACATTAATTTGATAATAAAATTAATTTACGTGTATGTTCCTATTTGGAACGTTTTACATTGCTGGAAAAAGAAAAAAGCATTTAAATAGTTGACCTTACATTTGCGGAATGAAAGAACAATTAACTACCCTGATCAAAAATTTAAAGGATAATTCCGTATCGTTCAAAGAAGTGATAGCCTTTATTGAAACCTACTATCAACACCAACCCACTGCTTTTAAAAACGGAGAAGCCTATAATGAGGCCACCCAAAATCAGGGCAGCGCCAAGGTTTTTGCTTTCGCGCAATTGAACAACCTGAGCAAGGAAGACACCCTTTATTTATTTGCAGAACACTACCAGGCGGTGCTGAATATTCCCAATGGAACCGACCATCAAAACATCAGACAGTTTATGGCGAATGGCTGGTCAGGGATCGCTTTTGAAGGACAAGCTCTAACTGCAAAATAATTCAGGCGACAAGTTCCTATAATTTACAAGCCAATTCAAGATCAAATGAGCGCAATAGCAATCTCTCAAAATAGTGATCATTACGATGTAATTATAGTTGGCGCAGGCCCTGCGGGCTGCGCCTGTGCTATGGCGCTCAAAAATTCAGGATTGCGTGTAGCCATTATTGATAAGCATCAATTTCCACGCGATAAGGTATGTGGTGATGCTATTCCCGGCCGCGCCATAAAATTTCTTCATGAAATAGATCCGCAGTTTGCAGAAAGACTGGCTGCCTTTACTGAAAAACTGCCCACCCGCAGCACGTGTTGCTATTACAACAACAAGAAACTTGATTTTACCTGGACCCTCGAAGCTTATACCGTTACCCGTGAGCATTTTGACAGTTTCCTTTTTGCTTCCCTCAAAAACAGTAAGGACATACATACGCTGGAAGGTGTTGCAATAAGTGATATTATCAGATCCACCATTGGATATTCAGTCATTGCCAAGGACAGCAACAAGCGATATGAATGCACCATGCTCATTGGCGCCGATGGCATCAATGGCATTACGGCTAAAAAACTCACCGCACGCCAAATGGATAGAAAACATCATGTTGCCGGCGTGCGGGCCTATTACAGGGGTGTTACCGATATGGAAGATACCTGCACCGAAGTTTACTTTGATAAAAAATACCTGCCAGGATACTTTTGGGTATTTCCCATTAAAGGCGGTTTGGTGAATGCAGGCATGGGCATTTTATCTGATATGGTTGTTCGCCATAAGATCAACGTCAAAAACGCCTTTTACGATTTTATTGAACGATCACCAGTATTAAAAGAAAAGTTTAAAAATGCAGAACTTGTAGGAGCCCTACAAGGCTGCGGACTTCCTATGGGCTCACGATGGGTAAACATGTGCGGAGATCATTTTTTATTGGCAGGCGATGCTGCTTCGCTGATTGATCCTGTTAGTGGAGATGGCATTGGCAACGCTGTTCTTAGCGGTAAACTGGCAGCGGAACAGGTGAAGCAATGTTTTGCCAACAACAACTTCAGTGAAGCATTTGTAAAAAATTACGACCACGCCCTTTATAAAAGAGCCGGTGCAGATATGCGCAGAAAAACAAAGGTGCTGAAAACAATGGCTCGCATGCCCTTCCTCTTTAACGCTGCATTTATTGTTGGCCAAAACAAGGTTATAAAAAAGTTTATGAAGTAAGTCCTCACGCTATGATCATACAATTGACCGGACTTTCAGGTGCAGGGAAAACTACTTTAGCTACAGGTGCGAAATCACTGCTTGAAAAACACAACCTGGCAATAGCAATCATAGATGGTGATGTATACAGAAAAACACTTTGCAAGGACCTTGGGTTTTCACAAGAAGACAGAATCGAAAATATCAGACGGCTCGGAAAGGCCGCCTGGACTTTTAAAGACCGGGCAGATATCATTCTTATTGCTGCTATCAATCCATTTGAGGTCATCAGGAAAGAGCTAAAAGAAATGTACGGCGCCAAAACCGTATGGATCAAATGTGATATGGCAGTACTTATTAAAAGAGATCCTAAGGAGTTATATAAAAGGGCGTTGCTGCGCGATGATCATCCGGATAAAATCTATAACCTTACTGGCGTGAATGATATTTATGAAAATCCTACTGAGCCCGATCTTGTCATTGATACAAGTATAGAAACTCCAGCGCGATCTATACAGCAGTTGTATGAATTTATTCTTTCCAGAACTAACAAAAAAGGCCTGCCGTAGCAAGCCAATTTGTCTTTGTGAGTATCGTACTTATTTTATAGAGTTTTACCTCTTTCGCTTTACTTTCTTTTCCCCTGTTTCGATATAAAACAATTGCAGCATTAGTTTATTTTCAACACCCACCAATGCAGCGATCTCATAAATATCATTCAACTTAAATTGACCAGGCTGCTCAAGCAGTTTATTAAGCGTTATGTGGTGCATGCCCAGGTCGCGGGCTAATACAGTCTTAGGCACAACTTCCAGCAATTCCGCAAGGCTATTTAACTGGCCAGTTGTGATCAATTTATATACCGTATTATAGCGTGGATCTTTCGCCATGTCACAAAGTAATGGGGAAATAGTTCAATATGATTGAAACATGTCACATATTGACTAAGAAAGTAGGATTTGTACTTTTTATATCATTTACAGACAATATAAAGTACGGGTCATACTTTTTTCTGTCATTATCGTACTATTTAAAGAAAAAAAGCCTGACCGGAAACCGGGCAGACCTGATTTATCTTTGTGTTGTATCGAATTCACTTTAGAGCAGCTTCAAAACACCTCTTTATTTCTTACGCTTTGCCTTTTTCTCTTTCCATTCGTTATAGATCAACTCCATTATTTTCATTTCATCAACTTCAATGAATGCTGCAATTCTAAAAGCATCAGTAAATGTAAGCCTATCCGGACTTTCTATCACCTTTTCAAATGTGTCATGATGCATGCCAAGGTCCTTGGTTATTGTTGACTTGGGCATAGTATCTAATATTTCGGAAAACTTTGTTATAAAGCCTCCTGTAATTAGATTTTTCACTGTGTTGTATCGCTTGTCCTTAGGCATTACATACAAAGAAACAGGCAAACGAAATTCATCCCTCAAACTTGTCATATAATGAGTATACAATATTCAGTTTTTAAATTTTAATATTCATTTAATGACATCTCAATATTCACTCCTTGATTTTTTTTCATTATCATGAAATTTGTG
>CBIMFG010000273.1:0-6154 GCA_966243125.1 uncultured Niastella sp. | reverse complement strand
CTACCTGGCACTGCCTAACCGTATTGATATTAAATGCAGGAACAGGTGTTGCATAAACATTTACAACAATTTCTCTTCTGAAACCTTCACAACCATACAAGGCTTTTTGCGAAACATAATATTTCGTAACGCCGGGTACTGTGGTGGCTGGTACGGGTGCAGTACTGGTTGGTATACCGCCAATAGGCGAGGTATACCAATTTAACTGATGTCCGGGCAATACGGATGCAACCAATGGATCAGCATCTACCCCCTGACATAAATTAATTATAGTATCTGCCATAGGAATATCGGGTACCGGATAGGGCTTAACAAAAGCCTGTAAAGTATCACGGCAACCGAAACCGGGGTAAGGTTCCACATCAACATAAAAAACACCAGTGGTTACTGGTGGCGGACTTAATGTAGTTGACTGGCCATGGCCTACTATTTGGGTGAAACTGGCGTCGTACCAGGTATAATCTTTAAAGCCGTAAGGCGCATCGAGGATCAAAGAATTTGTTTCAATACAATAAGGCGCTGTTGCCAGAATGTTTGAACAGGCACTGGCAACATCCAGATAAGCATAGCCAAAGTGGCCGCTGCGCGTACAATCGGCTGTGCGAAATTCAAGGCGAACAAGATGTCCGCCCATACCCGCAAATTGCAGCGAAGTGGGCGTCCAGTTTTTATAGATAACACCCGATCGGTAAGTTGAATTTTTAAAGCCAGGCAGGGCGGCGGTTGAAACATAGTCAAAAGAAGCGCAGTTAATAAGATCACCCGTATTTACATCATAAGCGGTTACAAAAAAACGTGGCTGCTCAGGCGGGCCATGTTGCGGATCTTCCAGTACTACTGCATAAAAATAAGTGAAGGTAAATGTATCAATAGTACTGGGCACCAGAAAAGTATAGGAGATGGCTTCACAATCGGCGCCGGTAGATTCATTCCCCAGCTTAACGGAATAATTACCACCATAAGGACAAATTTTCGGGAAATTACCAAACGGGTCCTTGCCGGGATTGCTGGCTGCTGAAATGAGCTCATGTCTGTTGGGCATAGGCGGCGACGGCACCAGATTCATCCTGTTTTTTCCATTAATGGTATCTGTTTTACCAGTAAAACATTCCCAATGGTCGAAAGTGCCGTTTTCAAAATCAAGGTTGGGCGGACAACTTGACTGGCTATAAGTTCTGGTAAGGAAGCATAAAAGAATGACGATAAAGCAGGCTACGGATCTTGCCTTCATTATCAAGTCGGTTAAATGGGGTTTTCGTGGCACAAATAATACTTAAGGTTAGGGGAACCAGTATATTTCCGAAGTAAGATAATATCTTTTTTCAGAGAAAAAAAGCCACCTGCACCTTTTATCATAGAAACAGCAGGCAGGTGAATGTCACCTGCCTGATGTTTTACAACATATAGTGGAATACAAATTGCGTAATAGATTAAAACTGGTTTATGAGACGAATAGGTTATTTGAGTGTTTTGATCATAACGATCCTGTGTTTTTCTTCCTGCAACCGGAAAATGATGTTCACAAAATCAGTGGTTGTTCCTGCTGCAAGTGGTTGGGTGAAAGTAAAGAAAGATCATAATGGCAACTATAACATCAACCTTTCTGTAAGGGATCTGCCTGCTCCGGGAAAACTGGTTCCACCAAGAGAATACTATATTGTATGGAGTCAAACAGCCAAAAATGGTATTATCAATGTTGGCCAGTTGACCACCTCGCGAAGCATGTGGGCGCGGGGCTATAAAGCCTCTATGAATACTTCCTCTACTTACAAGCCTCGCAGAATTTTCATTTCTGCAGAGGACAATAAAAACGTAAACAGCGCGGGTACCCAGATCGTTCTTACTACAGAAGATTTTTGATTGTTTACTATGTCCTAATTGGCAGAAACAGCATTTGCAGGAACCTGAATTATTTTTCTTTCCTTCAAATCGTAACGTTGTCCCTTACCCAAAAAAGTGAAAGGTTTTGTTTCGTCTGTAATCTTGCTGTCGTAGATGGCTACATAGGAGTTACCAATTACTTCGAAGGCATTTTTCTGCACCACCACCGCCGTGCTTTCATCAATGCCAATACCTAACAATTCCGGATGTGTTTTTATAAACCCGGCCAGGTCAAACTGGCGGTTGCGGCGCAGGATGTGCTGGTCAATAGCCACGTTATGAATAAAATCGAGTCCCTGGGTATGATCGCCTACGAGTACGTTATTTCCCTTTGTATCGCCGCGGAATAAGAACGAACCCTGGATGGTAGCACCGGCTGAAGTACCGCCAATTACGCCGCCGCGGTTTAATACCGCCGTAAATTCCTTATGGGCCAGTGTATTCAGGTAGGCATCGGCCAAACGCCATTGGCGCCCGCCAACAAACCAAATACCGGTTGCTTTTTTTAGCGGCGCTACAAAGCTATCGGTATTGGCAACCTTTGGATTGCGGGTATGCAACACCACAACATTTTGTACACCCAGGTTTTGTAATAATTCTTTTTCAAAAAACTTCCCGGTGTTAATAGCCGAATCTTCATTGGCGGTTGGTATAACAACAATGCGCGCATTGGGCCCGCCAGCCAGTTCAATAAAACGGGCCCAAATGTCGGGCCCTAAACGGCCACCGCCTACAATTACCAGCGAGCCTTTTTCAGGTCCTACAAATTCTGTTTTTTGTTGGGCAAAATCAGCTGTGGTGGTCAATAAAAGTACAACTGCGAGTATCAGTTTAGAAAAATGTTTCATGTTACGTTGGTATAGTTTTAAAGTTAGTAACCAAAATTGGGATCCAGGTATTTGTCTGCAATAATTTCTGAAATGGGAATAGGAAAAACAAATTTATTCGGATCGGTTATGTTCAGCACGGTAGTTACGCTGCCGGTACGAACCAGGTTAAACCAACGGTCGCCTTCAAAGGCAAACTCAAGCCGCCGCTCGTTTTCAATGGCCTGTAAAATACCTTCGGTTGTAGCAGCGGTAGCGGGTGGTAATCCGGCGCGGTCACGCACGGCATTCAGGTCTTGTAATGCCAGCGGCAACTTGCTTTGTTTAACCCTGGCTTCTGAACGGATAAAATAGAGTTCCGCCACGCGGATCAAATAGGCAGGATCGGTGCCGGTTGGATTGCGGTAATACAGTTTGCCATACCATAAATTACCGGGTGGCGCTGTTTGCGCAATTAGCGCATTGCGATTGCCACCAATAGCGGGATCGTTCAGTAATGCTACCAGGTTATTGTTTGGCGCCCATTCGCGGCGTCCGCCCAATGCAGGCGGCAGCCACCAGTTGTAATGTCCATTCTTGAAAGAAGTGCTATAACCCAGTTCAAAAACAGATTCAGCCGTAGCAGTTACATTATTGGCAAAGAAAGCACTGTATGGCTTCAACAATTTGTAATTGGTGGCGTCATCAATTATTTTAGAGGCGTAGCTTTCTGCTTTCACCCAGTTTTGCTGGTATAAATAAAACCGGGCTTTTAAGGCCCATACCGTTTTTTGCGTGGCTTTGTTCCGGTTAATGGTAGCAGGCAGCAGCGATTCTGCTTTGTTCAAATCGCTCAACACCTGTGCATAGGTTTCTTCCACACTACTTCTTTGAATGCCTTCCTGGTCGGCTTTTGAGTAAGTAGGTTTGGTGATCAGTTGCACACCGCCCCAGGCTTTTGCCAGGTCAAAATAAGCCAGCGCCCTGATAAAATATGCTTCGCCCTGAAACTGATTTTTCTTTGCCTCGGTAAGCAATGGATCGGTTAAACGCGGAACAATATCAATGATGTAATTGGCTGATAGAATGGTGCGATAAATAGCTGTCCACGCGCTGGAAATATTCCCATTGTCTGAGGTTAATGCACGTGCGGCAATTTGCGCCGGCGCCGATTGAGAGCCCGTCCATTGAATATCGCCACCCATTAAATAGGAGAGGGCAATAAAATTGGAACCATAATAGCCATCGCTGCCCAGGCGGTTGTACAAACCATTTACGGCGGCTTCTGCGCTTACTGCATCGGTGATGGCTACAGATGCATCAACCTGCTGCTGCGGCTGCACGTTCAGGAATTTTTTGCAGCTGGTTGTTGTCAATAATAGAAATGCCAGATATATAAGGTGTCGCATGGTTGTGATTTAAAGAGATAAATTAATGCCGAATTGAATGGTACGTGGTTGTGGTGGCGTTCCCAGGTCATAGCCCTGAACGTTAGGGTCTGAGGTTACATTGATCTCAGGATCTGGCCCCTGGTATTTCTTCCACAACCACCAGTTGGCGCCGCTGGCGTATATGCGGATGGAATTGGTGTGTATGCGGGTGGTTAGTTTCTGCGGCAATGTATAGCCCAGGGTTAATGTACTCAGCCGAACAAAAGAACCATCTTCAATAAACCGGCTTACCGGGCTTAACGTATAGTTGGCGCCCAGTGTGGTAATACGCGGCACCTCTGTTATATCGCCGGGTTTTTGCCAACGGTTAAGCTGGTTTTTATTGATGGCCCGCCGGTCGTCGCGGGTACCGCCCGATTCGTGAAAGAACCGGTTGTTGTTAAAGATCTTGTTGCCAAACTGGAAATTGAAGAAGATAGCAACGTCAAAACCTTTATACCGAAGGCTGTTGTTAATGCCACCAAAATATTTTGGTTGGGCACTGCCAACAATCTGCCGGTCGTCGGCAGTGATCTTGCCATCCTTTACATAATCTTCATATACGGCATCGCCTGTTTGGGGGTCAACATACAATTGTTTATACACGTAAAAAGAATGCATGGCATAACCCTGTAACATTCTTTCTGCTGAATAAGAAGCATCAATAGGAATGTCGAGCTTTTCAATTTTATTTACGTTGCGCGCAATGTTGAAGCTGGTTGTCCAGGTAAATTGGCGGTTGCTGATGTTGGTGGTAGTAATACCCAGTTCAAACCCTTTGTTGCTGATCTCTCCGGCATTGCTCGATACGGAAGAAAAACCGGTGCTTACCGGTAAGGGCAAACTTAACAACAGATCGGTAGTATATTTTTTATACAAATTAAATTCAACGCTGATGCGGTCGTTCAATAAACCAAGGTCAAAACCCAGATTGGTTTGACGGGTGGTTTCCCAGCTTAAGCCGGTATTGCCCAGTTGTTGCGGTACTGTACCGGGATTATCAAGATAGTTGGCGCCGCCATTCCATAAATTGCGGGAAGCAAAATTACCAATCCCATTCTGGTTACCGGTTATGCCAATATTTGCGCGAAATTTTAAGGTACTAATGGCATTAATATTCCGGATGAAGGGCTCTTCACTGGCCAGCCACGCCAAACCTAAAGAGGGAAAATACCCCCATTGTTTATTGGCGCCGAATTTAGAAGACGCATCACCGCGGATATTAAACTCTGTAAAGTATTTACCCGCATAGTTGTATTCCAATCTGCCAAAGACCGATACCTGCCGGTTGCCGGCGCCGCTGCTGGAAGAAGTAGTGGTAGCTGCTGAGGCAATCTGTTTATAAGAGTCGTTCGGGAAATTGGTGCCTTGTGCAGAAGTCACTGTTTCAACAGTTCCCTGTACGGAATTACCTGCCAGCACACCCAGGCTGTGCTGACCGAGCCTTGCTTTATAGGAAAGCGTTTGTTCTGCTATCCAGATGGAATTTTTACTGATGCTGGAACTGGCGAGCCCTTTACTGGCGCTTCCCCGGTTGGTAAGACTATTCCAATATTCGTATTCGTTATAGTCGTTGTAGTCAATGCTCCAGCTGGTGCGAAATTTAAGATTGCGCAGCAGATCAGCTTCGCCATACATATTTCCAATGTACCGGATGCTGGTGCTGTGCATATCGGTGTATTTGATCAGCACATCCAGGTTATCGAACCCGGCCCATTTTGCATAGGAACCATCATCGTTAAACTTTGGCAGGTAGGTTGGCGTGTGCAGGGCTGCCTGTAAGATGCCGCCTTGCGGACCGTCGCCCACGCGTGCATTGGTACGGTAAGAGCGTGATAACAAATTGCTTGAACCAATACGCACTTTGCTGTTGATCTGCTGATCGAGGTTGAATTTAAAACTGGCCCGTTGGAAATCGTTGGTTCGCAAAATGGCCTGTTGTTTATTATACCCACCGCCAATATAATAACGGGTTTTATCATTGCCGCCTGAAACGTTCAGATCATAGTTTTGCAGATTGCCTGTTCTGAAAATATC
>CBIMFG010000272.1:0-6169 GCA_966243125.1 uncultured Niastella sp. | reverse complement strand
TGGGTTTAGCTCATAGGGTAGCTCCTTTGAAAAACCATGGTGGATCCATTCTTTTACAATGGTTTCATTTTCAGGGGCGGCCAACAGCTGGAACAACTCCGACTTTTCTTCGGGCGTGTGCCTTTTGTTGAAGTAGCTGTCCAGTAAATCGTATAATCGTTGGTTACTCATGGTGCCTGTATAAATAAAGAGTAGTGAATGTTGCGGATGGGTTACACGGAATAAAAAAAAATGTTGCTCATTTAAAAACGGCGAGCAGGCCAAGGAGAAAAATGGTGAGGTGTTTCAATAAATACGACCGGATGGTTTTCATGGCCCGGGAAAGATGCACTTTTACCGTTTCCCCCGAAATGCCGAGCCGGGCTGCTATCTGCTCCCTGGTATTGCCTTCTTCCTTACTTAAACAGTACACTTCGGCCTGCTGTGCCGGCAATTGCAACACCGCCTGGGTAATAAGGTGGGCATATTCTTTCGCCAGGTAATTCGTCTCCGGCGTTTTGTTGTCAAGAATGATGTTAATGTCTGTTTCTGTAACCTCGTGCCGGGCAATGGCTTTCAGGTAAGCATAGATATGGTTGCGCGCGGTAATAAAAAGGTAGGACTCAAAATTTTCGATCTCCAGGATCCGGCTTTGGTTACGCCAGATCTTTACAAATACATCCTGTACTATTTCTTCAGCATACACAGTCGACTCGGTGAGGTGATAAGCGAGGGCATAGATCTTTTGTTTATACCGGTGAAACAAAACTGCAAAAGCCTTCTCGTCTCCTGCAGCGATCCGGGAAAATAATTCAGTTGTATCATATTGTTGTTCTTCCGGCAAATTGAAGATCAAAAATATAATTTTAACCTGATTATTGTGCATACAGGCACAGCAGATCGCCTGTTTGCCGGGCCACGCGGATCAGATTATCGCGGGTATGTTGAAAGGCCGTTTCCAGATTGGAAGGTTCATTGCCAATGGCCCTTAATACATCAAAGTATTCATGCAGCCGGTTGTTGTGGTGCAGGGGCAGTTTTCCCGCAAAAGCAATAACAGGCAACTGGCGGGCTTTTGCGCGAACGGCTACGCCAAAGGGACCTTTACCGTTCAGGGTTTGTTCATCAATGCTGCCTTCGCCGGTGATGACGAGGTTGCTGCCAGCCAACGCCTGTTCAAAACCAGTAAGCTCCAAAAAATAATCAATGCCATTTACCAGAGAGGCGTTGATAAAAGCGGCCAGTCCGGCTGCGGCGCCACCGGCCGTTCCGCTGTGCGGCATAGCGGCCATGTTTTTACCGGTTACTTCCAGCGTGATAGCTGCCAGCCTGGCCAATGCAGCATCCAGCTGGCTTACCGCTTCGGGGTTGGCGCCTTTTTGCGGACCAAAAACCGCGGCGGCGCCCTGTGCCCCCAACAACGGATTGTCCACATCACACAACACCACTATTTCGCAATTGAACACCCGCTGGTCTAACCGGCTGGTATCAATGTGCGCCAGTTCGGTGAGGCTGCCGGGTAAGTTTGGCAACTCATCCCCTGCCCTGTTTAAAAACCGGATGCCCAATGCACGTAACATGCCGGCGCCACCATCTACAGTGGCGGAACCGCCCATGCCCACGATGATCTTTTTTACCCCCCGGTCAAGCGCCGCTTTTATTTGCTGGCCGGTACCGTACGAGGAAGCGATCAATGGCGCCAGTTCATGGGGTTGCAACCAGCGGATGCCGGCCGCATCGGCCATTTCAATAACGGCGGTTTTGCCCTTATCAATAAAGCCCATGGAGGTTTCAATGGTTCTTCCCAGTGCGTCCTGTACGGTGGTGACTACGGTTTTGCCTGCCTGTTTAATAAGGATGAGCTTACCGGTACCATCACCGCCATCTGCTACGGGAAAACAGGTGCATGCACAGGTGAGCCTGCTGGCTTGCAGTCCCTCCTGTATAGCCAGCGCCACCTCCATGGCATCGAGGCTGTTCTTAAAAGCATTGGGCGCTATCAGTATCTTCATGCAGGCTTATTCACAACGTTAACGGGCTGACCCTTTTTAAAAGCGGCAATATTGCTGGCGGTAATATCCATAATCCGTTGCCGGGCCTCGCGGCTTATCCAGGCATTGTGGGGCGTCACCATACAATTAGCGGCCTGTAACAAAGGATTGCCATCAACGGGTGGTTCTTTCGACAGCACATCCAGCGCAGCGCCTGCTATGGTGCCATTGTTAAGCGCCACAGCCAGCTCTTCTTCGTTTATCAACTGGCCCCGGGCCGTATTTATCAGCATGGCAGTTGGCTTCATGGTTTGTAACAACGCCGCATTTACAAAACCCTGGTTACTGGCAGTGAGCGGACAATGCAGCGAAATAAAATCGGCGCTTGAAAACAACGTAGCCAGATCAACCTGTGTGCCTATGTCTGATTGTTTTTGACTGGGGTTGTGGTAGATCACCTTCATGCCAAAAGCGCGGGCAATGGCAGCGGCCTGTTGCCCTATGTTACCAAAACCAACCACGCCAAAGGTTTTACCAGCCAGTTCAATAACGGGCGCTTCGGTATAACACCAGTCGGGGTTTGTTTGCCATTTGCCTTCTGCTACAGTGCGGGCATTGCGGCCTACATGATTGGTAAGCTCCAGCAACAGTGCAAATACATGCTGCGCTACCGATACCGTTCCATAAGCGGGCGCATTGCTAACGGTTATGCCGAGGCTACTGGCCGCAGCGGTGTCAATCACATTATAACCGGTGGCCAGCACGCTGATCATTTTTAAGTTGGGCAATGCGGCCAGCGTATCCTTGTTAAAAGGCACTTTATTGGTAAGTACTATCGTTGCGTCTTTGCATCTTTCTACGATCTGGTGGGCGGGTGTACGGTCGTACACAGTTACTTCGCCAAATGTTTGGATTGGGTCCCAGCTGATGTCGCCGGGGTTTAAGGTATAGCCGTCTGTTACTACAATTTTCATTTCACTATTTTTCCTTTGATGAGCGTAAATGAGTGTGGTGGAAAGGTATATTCAAATGTATTACCGTTTACGGTAACATCGGGCTTTTTTATTTCTTTTACTACTTCGCTGCCAAAGTTGTTGGCCGATTTAATATCGGGTCCATTCACTTCGGTAATGCTGAAGGCGCCGTTGAAGTTACCCGTTTGTGATAAAATATCGGTGGTGATGGCTTCATCCTTATTGCGGTTTACCACGCACAACACCAGCTCGCCCTTGTTATAGGTAGCCGATACATCCAGGTAAGGTACCTTGGGTTGCTGGGTGGTGGTTTCGCCCAGACCTAAAAAGAATTTACCGGTGCTGTAGGTTTTGGAATCAACAAATACATCGAGCGCCGTGCCGGTTACATTGTTGGCAAACAACCGCAGGGGAAAGAAAATGGTTTGCCTGAACATTCCATTCTCATTGGTAAATACCGGCGCTATTACGTTTACCAGCTGGGCCATATTGGCCATCTTCACCACATCGGCATTTCTTATAAAGGCATTGAGAATACCGGCTATCACCAGCGCATCTTCGAGGTTGTATTTTTCTTCGAGCGCGCGGCTGCCCTTTCCTGCTTCGCCCCCGCGGGCGCGGTACCATACGTTGTATTCGTCCCAGGCAATATAAATAGGATCTTTGCCGGGTCGCACCGCAGTTTGCATAGCCTGGGCTATCATACCTTTTATAAGCTTTGTTCTTTGTTCCAGCACCAGCGGCGTGCTCACGAAATTATAATAGTTGCTATCGGGATTGCCTACATACATGTGGATGGCGATATAATCTATTACATCTTTCAGCTCCGTCAAAATGGTTTGGTTCCAGTGATCGGGATCGGCGCCGGGCCGGTAGTTGCTGGAACCTGCAGCCACCAGTTTGATATCGGGCGAAGTGCGCAGCATGAGCTTGGCGGCCTCGCGTGCTTTTTTGCTGTAGTCTTCTGCACTCAGGTGGCCCATTTGCCAGGGGCCATCCATTTCATTACCCAGGCTCCAGTATTTTACATGATACGGTTCGGGATAACCGTGTTTTTTGCGCAGCTCGGCATAATAAGGTCCTTCTTTTACATTACAATACTCCACCCATCTTCGCGCTTCTTCAATGGTGCCGGTGCCCATGTTCACGGTAATATAGGGTTCGGTACCTATGGCTTTGGCAAAGGCCATAAATTCATTGGTCCCAAACTGGTTTGTTTCCAGCGTGCTCCAGGCCAGCTCCAAACGCGGAACGCGTTCGGCCTTTGGCCCTACCCCATCTAACCAGTTGTAATTGGATACAAAGTTGCCGCCGGGATACCGCACAATAGATGGCTTTATTTCTTTAACGGCTGCCATCACATCTTTGCGATAACCGGCTGCATCGCTTAGCTTGTTGCCGGGTTCGTAAATGCCGCCGTATACACAACGGCCCAGGTGCTCTACAAAGTTGCCGTATATAAGGTTGTTTACTTCGCCTATCGTACGGTCAATATCTATTTTTATTCTTGCCTTTTGTGCGGTGAGTGAAGTTGCTGTTAACAGCAAGCCACTCACCAAAAGCTTTGATGAAAGCATATGCATGTTGTTTTAATCCCCTCCTGGGAGGGGCTGGGGTGGGTTCATTAAGCCATCACCGCCACCTCAAAATCAGGATTTGCCGTAATACGCGTATTGTCTTTTTCAAGCGCATCCATATAGCGGGCAATGCGTTCTTTGGCAACAGGCAGACTGGTATTGTTGAGGTTGATGTTCAGCAGGTCAACAAACCAGGGCGCTTTTGTTTCGCTTAATACATACACTTCGGCAATTTCGCGGGCAATGGGCAGCGTGGTGGTTTTGCTGTCGTCGTGTACATCGCGGTTGGTGGCTTTTAATAATTTATCGTATTCTTCTTCCAACAGTTTTTTGAAAAGGCTAACACTAAACGTATCGCCGGCTTTTACGCCCAAACTGGCATCGTCCTCAGTAATGATGGCGCCTTTGTGCACCCATTCCCACAAAATGCTTAAGCGTATTTCACCGGTGGCCATATCTTCCATCAGGTATAAAATGTCGTCGTTGCCAAAGAAGTCGGCGGCTTTTAAGGCAGCGGCCTGCATGCCCTGGCCAAATGCATTGCCATACTGGATGGCAACACTCAACAGGTTGCGGGCGCCGCGGATGGTGGTGGGGGCCGGTTCTATCAGGATCAATCCATCAGCATCGGCCTGGGTATACGTAAGCGGCGGAAATTTGCGGCCCAGTTGATTGGTTTGTCCAACGTCTTTCCATACCTGCCGTACGATGTGTACCATTTTCCAGTGGGCCACCCATTTGCCACTGGCGCCTTCGCGTTGCTCGCGGGCAGCCCCGGCCAGTGCTTTTTTCATACTGGCTTCCACCCCGGCTGCAGAACCTACGGGTATATTGGGTTCCATACCACCCTGCCACAAGGCATAGTTGCCATTGCTATCGGGTGTATTAACGGCACAGCGTACGCGGTTTTCATAATTACGCATATAGCCATAGGTCATGGTAATGGCTTCTATATCGGGATTGATGAAGTCTTTATCCCAGCTGTTGGCATCGGCCACGCTGTTGATGTAATCCCAACGCCCGGTGTTATACCCTACAAAGTGTTTTCCTAATACGGCGCGGATTTCCATCAGCTGATGGGTAGCTTCTATTTGCTCCACCAGTACATAGGTTTTTATAGTGCCTTCGGGCATTTGCAGTTGTTGTTCCAGCGCACTCAGCATGGCATTCCACAGACTTGCTTCCTGGGCGGTTTGAATTTTGGGCAGGTACAACACAATGCTCGCATTATTTCTTTGCAGCTCGCGGCCATTGTTCACCACATACAACACCATGTCAACCAGCGAAGCAGCCATGGCTACCCCGTTGTTATCTACTATATGCCGGTCATCGAGGTGCAGTCCGCGGGCGCGGAAAATTTTGGTGGTGAAATCCAATTGCGCTTTCCAGTCGGTAATTATTTCGTAGCCTAAAAATCCTTTGCTCCAGTTGTTCATTTCACCGGCTACCTGTTCGGCTGCTTTCAAAAACACCGGGTCTTTGTGAATGGCCAGTTTCAGGTTGCGTTGGTTATCGAGCGACATGGTTTCTATTTGTCCCAGGGCATCTTCGCCATCAAACATCCAGCCATCGGCGCCTGAGAGCAAGGCATAGGCTACATTCCGGATGCTGTTCTCAACCGGGGCATGGGGTTTGGCGGCGGGCCCGG
>CBIMFG010000271.1:0-6171 GCA_966243125.1 uncultured Niastella sp. | reverse complement strand
CCGCTACAGGCAATAAGGGCGAATGGATAGCTACCGACCTGGGAGGTATGTGTACAGTGCGCGCTATACAACTCAATTATGCCGATCAGGATGTAAATTTCCTGGGCAAACAACAAGATACTTATCATCAATATAAACTATATCAAAGTGCGGATGGCAAAAACTGGAAGTTGCTGACAGATAAAAGCAACAACAAAACCGATGTGCCGCATGATTATATTGAATTGCAAAACCCGGTTCAAACCCGGTATATAAAGCTGGAAAATATCCATATGCCCGGTGGTAAATTCGCCATCAGCGGTCTGCGGGTATTTGGTAATGCAAACGGCAATAAACCCGACACCGTAAAACAATTTGTTGTTTTACGCACCGAAAAAGACAAACGCAGCGCCTGGTTAAAATGGCAACCGGTTGACAATGCCTATGCCTACAATATTTACATGGGGCTGGCGCCTGATAAATTATACAACTGTGTAATGGTATATAGCAGCAATGAATATTATTGTAAAGCCATGGATAAAGAAAAGCCGTATTACTTCGCTATAGAAGCCATTAATGAAAACGGGGTATCGGTGAGAAGCAAAGTGATAAAAGCAGATTAATAAATACCAATATATGCGCAGGACATGCTTAACGATTGTAACCTTATCCTTTCTGTTACAGGCAACCGCACAAACCGGCGATGCTAAAATGAAGACCTATGTGGCCACCCTGATGGCTAAAATGACTTTAGACGAAAAGATCGGCCAGTTGAACCTGGTAACACCCGGCTCGGGTGTGCCTACCGGCTCGGTAGTAAGCCAGGGTGTGGAAGATAATATCCGCAAAGGACGCGTGGGCGGTTTGTTTGGCATTTTCGGTCCTGAAAAAATACGCCAGGCGCAAACGCTGGCCGTAAAAGAAAGCCGCCTGCATATTCCGCTCATTTTTGGGCTGGATGTAATACATGGCCATAAAACTATTTTTCCCATTCCACTCGGGCTCTCCTGCAGCTGGGACACGGCACTGATTGAACGCAGTGCGCGCATTGCGGCCATAGAAGCCAGTGCCGATGGATTGTGCTGGGTGTACTCACCCATGGTTGATATTGCCCGCGACCCGCGCTGGGGCCGTATTGCCGAAGGTTCGGGCGAAGACCCTTACCTGGGTTCAAAAATTGCGCGGGCCATGGTAAAAGGCTATCAGGGCACCGATTTGTCGAAAGACAATACCGTAATGGCCTGTGTAAAACACTTTGCCCTGTATGGCGCTGCAGAAGCCGGCCGCGATTACAATACCACCGACATGAGCCGCATAAAAATGTACAACGAATACCTGCCGCCATACAAAGCAGCGGTTGATGCCGGTGTAGGCAGTGTAATGAGCTCCTTCAACGAAATAGATGGGATACCGGCCACCGGCAATCATTGGTTGCTGACGGAGTTGTTGCGCAACAAATGGGGGTTTAAAGGCTTTGTAGTATCTGACTATACTTCGGTTAATGAAATGATAGCGCATGGCATGGGCGATTTACCAACCGTATCGGCCCTGGCCCTGAAGGCCGGTCTTGATATGGATATGGTAGGCGAAGGCTTTTTAACCACCTTACAAAATTCCCTCAAAGCCGGTAAGGTAACCCTGAAAGAAATAAACGATGCCTGCCAGCGGGTGCTGGAAGCAAAATACAAGCTCGGGTTGTTCGATGATCCTTATCGTTACCTAAACGAATCGCGGCCCGGTAAAGAGATCCTAACGGCGCAAAACCGGCAAACAGCCCGCGAAACGGCTGCCCGCTCCCTGGTGCTGTTAAAAAATGAACGGCAAACCCTGCCCTTAAAAAAATCGGGCACCATTGCGCTCATAGGTCCGCTGGCCGATAACCATGCAGAAATGCTGGGCACCTGGGCCGTAAGTGGCGACAAAACAAAAAGCGTAAGTATACAGGAAGGGCTTAAAAATGTGGCCGGCAGCGGCGTGCAGATACTGTTTGCAAAAGGCGCCAACATAACCGATGATACGGCCTTTGCCAAACGTATAAGTCCGTTTGATAAACCAACAGAGATAGACGCCCGAACACCGGATGCCATGATCCAGGAAGCAATTGACGTAGCAGAAAAAGCAGACGTGATTGTAGTGGTAGTAGGCGAAGCGGCGGAAATGTCGGGCGAATCAAGCAGCCGCACCAGCCTTGACATACCCGGCAGCCAGCGGAGGCTGGTAGAAGCCCTGGTAAAAACCGGTAAACCGTTGGTGGTGGTGCTAATGAATGGCCGCCCCCTTACCATACCCTGGCTTGATGAACAGGCGCCTGCTATTTTGGAAGCCTGGTTTGCGGGCACCGAAGCCGGAAACGCCATTGCCGATGTGTTGTTTGGCAATTACAACCCATCGGGCAAACTCACCACCTCGTTCCCACGCAATGTGGGTCAAATTCCAATCTACTATAACCACAAAAATACCGGCAGGCCGTACGAAGGCGGCAATCCTAAATTCAAATCAAATTACCTGGATGTAGACAATTCGCCCCTGTATCCCTTTGGTTACGGGCTCAGCTATACTACGTTTACTTATGATACTATTCAACTGAACCAACGTACCATCAGGCCCGGGCAGTCGATAACAGCTTCCATTATGATTAAAAATACCGGCAGCATGGCTGGGGAAGAAACAGTGCAACTGTACATCCGCGACCTCGCGGGTTCGGTAACCCGCCCGGTAAAAGAGTTGAAAGGGTTTCAGAAAATATCCCTGAATGCAGGAGAAATGAAAAAAGTGCAATTCACCATAACCGAAAACGACCTGAAGTTTTACAACAGCGAGCTGAAGTATGTATCGGAGCCAGGTGAGTTTACATTATTCATTGGCACCAACAGCCGCGATGTTAAGGAAACCGAGTTTACATTGGTGAAATAATTTTGAAGTGTAACTTGCGACCAAATTAATAATTGATGGCACCTGTGAAAAACATAATTTTTGATTTGGGCGGAGTTTTACTCAACCTGGATGTACCAAAAACAAGCAAAGCATTTAAAGCATTGGGGCTTACCCAAATTGATGAACTGTTTCGCATAGGCTTTGCTACTTCCTACTTCAGAGATTATGAAATGGGCACCATTTCAGACGAGTTGTTTATAGAAAAAGCCAGGCAACAATGTGCCCCGGGCACCACCAATAACCAGATAATTGCGGCCTGGAATGATATGTTGCTCAATTTTCCGGCCGAACGGGTGGAGTTGCTGAAAAAGCTGCAAAGCAAATACAGGCTGTACCTGTTCAGTAATACCAATCAAATACACCTGCTGCATTTTCACAAAGCTTACCGCCAAGTGTATGGCAACGATATGGACGATCTGTTTGTAAAGGCTTATTATTCCCATCTCATAAAACTGCGCAAACCCGATGTACCCGCTTTTGAGTATGTTATAAAAGACAGTGGCGTACTTGCTGCGGAAACCCTGTTTATTGACGATGCCCTGGTAAATATAGAAGGAGCCATTAAGGCAGGTTTACAGGGACTGCACCTCACCGGAGGAAAAACAATACTCGAATTGGGTCTTTAAATTTTGAATATTAAATATCCAATTTTGAATGTTGAAGTAGAATACATTGTTTTGGTTTTCACTTCAACACTGTACATTCAATATTTAATATTGGACATTATTTAGTCTTTAATTTCCTCAAAATCAATGTAATCGCTGGCTTTTGGTTTACTGGCGGTAGCATTATTACTGGCGGAGGACTGACTGTTTGGGGCAGCATTTTGTTGAATGGGGTCCTGTTGATTTTGGCGTTGAAATTCCTTTATCTGGCTACGCACGCGCCACGACATTTTAATAACAGGCACGAGGAAGTTGAATACAAATTTGTAAAGGAAGATGGCAAGAAAGATGTATAAGAATAAGCGAAAAATGTTCATATTACAAAGACTAAAGATACAAATACGGCACCTAACAAACTGTTAAGGAGCTTGCAAATTCAATTCAGTTGCTGCAAAAAACAGGCCCCCGACCTAACTTTTGGGGAACTTGGCAAAATTATATCAAATCAACAAGTGTAGAATGGTGAATGTTCAAAAGGGGGTGGATTTTCGTTTATTCAAAATTAATAACGGTGTATTTGGAAGTAATAATTTAATTACCTTACCTTTGCCAAGGCAAAAGAAGATCAGAAAGGGAACGGAATCGTTCCCTTCTTTATTTCCCATAAGACATGGAAACATCAGTACAGGCAATTGAAAAAATGATGCAGGATATGCTGGCTAATGACCCGGCGTACTTCCTGGTAGAGATCAGAGTAAAACCCACCAATAACGTTAAGCTATTTTTGGATGGCGACCAGGGAGTGACCATCGAGAAATGCATCTCCTGGAACCGGGCTTTATATAAAAAGATCGAAGAAGACAATCTATTCCCTAATGGAGACTTTTCGCTTGAAGTATCTTCTCCCGGCGTTGACGAACCCTTAAAATTGTTACGGCAGTACAAGAAGAATTTGGGCCGGTTGGTTGAAGTGATCCTCAAAGACGGTATTAAAGTTGCCGGCAAAATGACTGAGGTGGGCGAAGACACAATAACGGTTGAGGAAACAAGAGGAAAAAATAAAAAGAAAGAGGTGATAACGCACCATTTTCAATTTGATCAGATTAAATCAACAACAATTCAAACAGTATTTTAATAAGGTTTCTCCCGACCCCCATCGGGAGAAGAAAAAATAGTAGTATATGGCAAGCATAAACTTGATAGAGGCCTTCGCAGACTTTAAGGAAGCAGAAAATATAGACCGCCCTACCATGATGAAAGTGGTTGAGGATGTTTTCAAAACCCTGCTGCGTAAAAAGTATGGCAGTGATGAGAATTTTGACGTAATTGTGAATGCTGAAAAGGGTGACCTGGAAATTATGCGCCGTCGTACTATTGTTGAGGATGGAGCTGTGATGGACCCTCTGGCTGAAATTGCCTATAGCGATGCTGTTAAAATTGAACCCGACTTTGAAGTAGGGGAAGAATTATATGAGGAAATTAATATCCTCGATTTTGGCCGCCGGGCAATTCTGGCTGCCAAACAAACCCTGGCCAGCCGTATTAGTGACTTGAAAAAGAACGTATTGGTTAAAAAATACGGCGATAGAATTGGCGAAATAATCAGTGCCGAGGTATACCAGGTTTGGAAAAAAGAAATTTTATTGCTCGATGAAGAAGGGAATGAGTTAATATTGCCTAAGAGTGAGCAAATTCCGCAAGACTATTTCAAGAAAGGTGAAAATATCCGCGCCGTTGTTAAAAAAGTAGAATTAAAAAACAATTCTCCGGTCATTATTTTATCCCGTACCTCTCCCTCTTTCCTGGCAAAACTGCTTGAAATTGAGGTGCCTGAAATATTTGATGGTTTAATTGTTATTAAAAAGATCGTTCGGGAGCCTGGCGAAAGGGCTAAAGTGGCCGTAGAGTCATACGACGATCGTATTGATCCTGTAGGCGCCTGCGTAGGTATGAAAGGTAGCCGTATCCATGGAATTGTACGGGAACTGAAGAATGAGAACATTGATGTTATTAACTGGACCAATAATATTCAACTGCTGATCCAACGCTCGCTTACACCAGCCAAGATCACTACACAGGATCTTGACAATGATAAAAAACAGGCGAATGTTTACCTGAAACCTGATCAGGTGTCGCTGGCGATTGGTAAAAAAGGTGTGAATATCAAGCTGGCACAGGAATTAACGGGATACAGTATCGACGTTTACCGCGATACAGAAGGCGAACCCCAGGAATTTGATATCGATCTGGAAGAATTCAGCGATGAAATTGAAACCTGGATCATTGATGAGCTTAAACGAGTTGGTTGCGATACAGCCCGCAGTGTGCTGGACCTCACCGCCGAAGAAATGGAAAGAAGAACAGATCTGGAAAGAGAGACCATCAACGAAGTTCGTCGCATTCTGAATGAAGAATTTGAAAAAGGATAGGCAAAATAGTCAGATTGGTTATTAAATACATATGACATAATTAGGAAAAGTGATCAATTTGACTTTTTCCAAGTAATTTGCTTATCCAAACAGCGAACAAAACAAAAAATTGTCTTACAATAACGAATGGCAGAAACAACAACAATAAGATTAATGGCCGCAGCCAAAGAGTTTAACATCGGCAAAGAAACGCTGGTAGACTTTTTGGTAGGAAAGGGATTTAG
>CBIMFG010000270.1:0-6171 GCA_966243125.1 uncultured Niastella sp. | reverse complement strand
CTGAAACAAAAATGACACGTCAATGCCACCCAGTTATTTTCAAACTGTGTGTCTTTTGCCATTACCGGCAATTTTTGCAACGCATGAAACTGATCGGTAACAGATTGAAGGATGATGTTAATTACTTAACCAAGAACTATAACGTAGATAATTAATAATATGCAGACTATTAAGGTGGCCATCTTTGCATCGGGTGCAGGATCGAATGCTCAAAAGCTGATCGATTACTTCCGGAAGCATTCCCAAATTAAAATAGCATTAATCGTTTGCAACAAACCAGGCGCTGGCGTATTAACTATTGCCCAAAAAGAAAATATCCCTTCTTTATTAATAGAGAAAGAACAATTCTTCAGAGGCAATGCCTACGTCGATGAACTTAAACAACATAATGTTGATTTTATTGTATTAGCAGGTTTTTTATGGAAAGTTCCGGTTCAACTGGTTAAGGCCTATCCACAGCGTATTGTTAATATACACCCGGCCTTATTGCCAAACTATGGTGGCAAAGGCATGTATGGCCGTTTTGTGCACGAAGCCGTAATTGCAGCCAAAGAACCTGAAAGCGGTATCAGCATTCATTATGTGGATGAATTATACGACCATGGCCAATTGATCTTTCAGGCCCGCTGTACCATAGAAGCCGGCGACACCCCCGATTCGCTGGCACAAAAAATTCATGCTTTGGAACACGAGCACTACCCGCTTATTGTTGAAAAAGTGATTGAAGACCTGCAAAATCGTGTTAAATAAAACCACGAAGAACATTTTTATCGTTTTCTTGCATAATATCACAATCTTAAACCCAGAAACTTGACTTTAAAGAGGTGCATAATTTTAATCTTACTTGTTTCCAGTACCATGGCAGGCTTTGGCCAGCTGCAGGTTCAGGTAAAAGGTAAGGTGTTCGACATGACCCAACAGGTGCCCCTGGTGGCAGTAACCGTTCAAAGTACCGGCGGAGTGGTTACGGCAACCGATTCATTGGGGCGGTATAATATATATGTAAAGGAATCCGACTCCATCTGGTTCTCTTATTTAGGCAAAGGCACCCCTAAATACCCCGTTGTGGCCATTCCCAACCAACAGAACTTTGAGATTTCCCTGCACGTAAATGTTACGGAGTTAAAGCCCATCATGGTAAAACAACGTAACTACCACCTTGACTCCATTGCCAACCGCCAGGAATACGCCAAGGTGTTCAACTATAAAAAACCAGGCATTGGCATTGTTCGTCCCAATACCCAAAACGCAGCCGTAGGCGTTGACCTCGACCAGCTGGTGGATGTGTTCAACTTCAAAAAGAACAAGCGGATGGCCAACTTCCGCGACCGGTTAATGGAAGAGGAGAAAGAGAAATTTATTGAACACCGCTTTAGCCGCGCGCTGGTTATAAGGCTCACCCAACTTAAAGGCGCCGAACTCGATACATTTATGGTTCGCTACAAACCCGACCTCGCGTTGGTTGAAACCGCTACCGACTACGAATTGCAGTCCTATATTAAACAGTGTTTTGAAAAATATATGAAGTGGAAGGAAGTTATGGGAGAATTGCGGAAGCAGGACAATTAGGAAATTAAAAAGACA
Organism: uncultured Niastella sp.; assembly: GCA_966243125.1. Lineage (GTDB taxonomy): Bacteria > Bacteroidota > Bacteroidia > Chitinophagales > Chitinophagaceae > Niastella. Next base: position 4,587 of record CBIMFG010000270.1, on the reverse strand, counting down.
TTTAAATGTTGAATATTGAATATCCAATGTTGAATGTCGAAGTAAAAGACACCATAATTCCGTGTTTCCTTTCTCATTTCTCTGTTCTTCATTTCCTTGTATTTTACTTCAACATTCATTATTCAACATTCGATATTTATTATTTACTAACTTCCGTGACAAAACATTCTCTAAAGTCATGAGAACGATCGTTAGTACAATTGCGCTGTTACTTATTGTTACAGTATCTTTTTCCCAAACCACTCACCCGGTATTAACAATGGCGGCTACGCCTGAAGCTGGTGGCTTTTCGGCAAAACGATTAACCCGCATTGATACTGTACTGAAAGAATATGTTGATAAAGGCCGCATGAACGGCGCAGTAGCTATGATCGTTCATGATGGTAAGATCGTATATTATAAAAATTTCGGCTATAACGACCTTGATACCAAAGCGCCTTTGCAAAAAGATGCCATCTTTCGCATTGCCTCACAAACAAAAGCCCTTACCAGCGTAGCCGTAATGATGTTGTATGAAGAAGGTAAATTCATGCTCGATGATCCCATCTCCAACTTTATACCCGAGTTTAAGAACCCTAAAGTGTTGGATAAATACAACAAGGCCGATACAACTTATACCACGGTTGCAGCTAAAAGAGAGATCACCATCCGCGATCTGCTCACCCATACCAGTGGGTTGGGTTATGCACAAATAGGTACTACCGAAGCAAAAAACATCTATTATAAAGCCGGCGTAGTGGGCGGTATTGGCATACCCGAATTTAAACTGGCGGATAAAATGAAAATACTGGGCGGCCGGCCCCTGTTTCACCAGCCCGGCGAAAAATGGACCTATGGATTGAACGACGATGTGTTGGGCTATCTGATTGAAGTAGTATCGGGCATGAGCCTGAAAGACTTCTTTCAAAAACGTATTTTAGATCCACTGGGTATGAAGGATACCTATTTTTATTTGCCTGAGAATAAGAAGAACAGACTGGCCATGTTATATACCGAAGACTCCAGCAGTAAAAGGCTGGTAAAAATGCCAGAGCATGTAAATTTATATGGCAATATGGTCCGCGATTATCCCAACATGAATGGAACTTATTATTCAGGCGGCGCAGGTCTTTCTTCAACCGTATATGATTATGCTATCTTCTTACAAATGTTATTGAATGGTGGTGAATACAATGGCAAACGCCTGTTAAGCCATAACAGCGTGCGCATGATGACCATGAACCAGATAGGCGACCTCAGCCGTGGGCCCAACAAATTTGGTTTGGGATTTGGCATTACCACCGAAAAAGGCAGCGCCGTATTACCTACTCAAGAAGGTACTTTTGAATGGGGCGGTATGTTTGCTACTACTTATTGGGTTGATCCCAAAGAAAAGCTGATTGCCTTAATATATCGCAACATCTGGCCCACAAGCTGGGGTAGCCTGGGTAACCTGTATAAAGTAATGGTATACCAGGCCATGAATTATTAGATTTGTAAATTGCAATATGGATCAACTTAACCTCGGCATCGGCACACGTTTACAGCACCGGCAGCATGGCCCCGGTGTAATTGTAGGTATCAGATACGCAACATATCTGATCTCATTCATTCATCAAGGTATAATAGAGATCGACAAAAACGACAGTAGCCTGGAGGAGATCATTCCGGAAAATGTTACTGAAGAAATAGAAACAAACAGTGAGGTAGAAGCATCGTTGTTAAAGATCTTACGCCTGTGGGGCGGCTTTCAGGAGATTGTCCCGCTTGGCGATCGCTGGAAAAACGGCCTCATGATCTTACAACCGGCCGATAAAACCCAGAAGGGAAAAGAAGTACCTATTGATGTATTCTTTCATAAAATAGTGATGCTGCGCGATCGCCTGCGCGTGTTGGAACAACAGATAAATGCACACAAAATATTGAGCGATGAGGATAAAGTGAACCTGCAACAATATATAACGCGCATCTACGGTTCATTAACCACCTTCAACGTATTGTTCAGAAATAAAGAACAATGGTTTATTGGTGAAAAAGGCGCAACAACTGATTAATATAATTATTATTATTCCATAACACTTACCAGTAAGCCGATAAGTGTTATGGAAAATATTTTTTCAAGGCATTAGCCACGCCATCTTCATCATTGGAGCTGGTAACATCAAAAGCGATCTTTTTTATTTCTTCCTCCGCATTGCCCATTGCAATTCCATACCCCACAGTCTGGATCATTTCTTTATCCCCTTCGCTATCGCCGATAGCCATCATAGTTTCCAGTGGAATATTAAAATGCTGCGACATAAATTTTACCGATACCGCTTTTGAACAGGAGGTATCAAAGATCTCTAACGTGGTATCCCTGGTTTTAAAAACATTTACGTTACCATGCGCTCGTAATTTTTCATCAATCACGCTGATCTTGTCCGGCGTATCGCGCAGCATGATCTTATGAATGTTTCCCGGGGTAAAATCTTTTAGATCCATTCTGTCGGGCTCCACCTTTGTTCCCAGGATCTCTCTTTGCGTCCAGTAATTATCACTATTCACATACCAGCTGTCGTAAGAGTAAAGCCCTACGTATTCAATATTGGCGTCGGTTACATCCTTTATAATCCTTGAACTGATGTCGGAGGTAATGTGAGATTCCCTCACAATTTTATCCTTCTCCAAAATAAGTGCCCCGGTATAGGCTATCACCAGGTCATTTAATTTCAGTTGGCTGCCTACGGTATTGATCCCCTTGGGCATACGGGCCGAAATATAGTACATGGGTGTTTTGTACACGCGTTGAACTCGTTGGATTTCAGTAGTTACATTCCTGGATATTGCTTTTTGGGTGGTAATGAGGGTGCCATCAATATCAAAAAAAATAGCCTGTATGTTCTGTTTCAATCTGTCCCTTTTTGGCAAAAATAAGCACTGGCGCCAATAGAACCAATGCTGGCACGTGTTTTTAAATGATGTAATTAAACAGTACGATATGGATAAATTAGAAATTAAAGGCAACTGGAATAAGTGGAAAGGAAAGATCAAACAAGCCTTTGGTGATTTAACCGACGACGATATTAAATACGAAGAAGGAAAAGATGATGAATGGCTGGGCCGTATGCAGGAAAAAACGGGTAAAACCAAGGACGAATTGATAAAATGGCTTAGGTCACTAGGCTAACGCTTATTTCAACAATAAAGCAAGAAGGAGCTATTGTGTAGCCCCTTCTTTTTTATTAATGGCCAGCTCTGTTTTGTGTGTCTTTGGCTTGTGACGAATCCTTTGTACGGCTGCTATCCTGATTACTACCGGTAACCGGCGGTTGCGGATAGGCATTAGCAGGGTCAACATGATGCGCCGCATTCATAGAGTCGTCACTTCTATTGGCAGTTGAGTCAAATTGCTGCGATCCATCACCCGAGGTCCCATTCCCACAATACGTAAATCCACATATCGCTATACCAATCAGCAAATGGTAAATAATATTAGTCTTTTTCATAAGAAATATATTTACAATAATTGCTGAAATAATCATTCCAGCCTTTGAACTGCTGCGGAAATATAGCAACACGACCCTGCTGACCGCATAAAAACGCAGTCCAAAATGTAAAAATGGTTTGGTAATTTAGAGACCATGAGAAAATTATTGATTGCCTGTTTGCTATTTGCAGGCACAACCTGCCTTGGCCAAAAAGCCTGTGATATACTCATTAAAAATGGCCGTATTATCGATGGCACCGGCAACTCCTGGTTTTATGGCAATGTAGCGGTAAAGGACGGTAAAGTAATAGCAGTAGGAAAACTCACTGACTATTCCGCTTCCCAAACCATCGATGCCAATAAAATGATCGTTGCGCCTGGTTTTATTGATGTGCATGCACATGTAGAAGGCGCCATTTTTCAATGGCCTACAGCCGATAATTATATTTACGATGGTGTAACTACAGTTATAACTGGCAACTGTGGCGGCTCGGCTTCCAATCTGGAAAACTTTTTTCATCGCATAGATAGTTTACACCCTTCCATTAATATTGCTTCACTAGTAGGCCATAATACCATTCGCGACCAGGTTATGCACCACGATAACCGCCTGCCAACAACTATTGAGCAACAACAAATGGAATCACTGGTTGAAACAGCCATGAAGGATGGCGCTGTTGGCCTCAGCACCGGGCTTATTTATATTCCGGGCACATTTGCCAATACCGAAGAAGTGGTTGGGTTAGCAAAGACGGCGTCCCGATACAACGGCGTATATGCCTCACATATCCGCAATGAAGAAAGCAAGGCTATAGATGCCATAAATGAAGCCATTAACATTGGAAAAGCAGCTAATATTCCAGTTGAGATCTCACACTTTAAAATTGGGGGCAAGACCAACTGGGGAACCAGCAATGTCACCTTAGGATTGGTGCAACAAGCCCGGCTGGAAGGTTGGGATGTAACCATTGATCAGTATCCCTACACGGCCAGCAGTACCAACCTGGGCGTACGCCTGCCCGACTGGGCTTTTGCCGGTGGCAACGATTCATTAAAAATACGGCTGCACGACCCCGTTCTACGAGCTCAGATCAAAAAAGAAATGCTGCAGCAATTACAAAAATACAAATTCAAAAATT
>CBIMFG010000269.1:0-6174 GCA_966243125.1 uncultured Niastella sp. | reverse complement strand
CAGCAAACCCAAAAAAAAACATAAAAGGAGAACAGTAATGTCAGAAATTAAAATTCACCGGTAACCGCCAGGTAAGCCCCAATGGGCGCCAGCGACAAGCCCAAGCCCAACACCAGGTGACAAAGCGGAGTAAAACGTTTGGTATAGCTATAAAAAAGCACCACAAACAAAGCCACCGGCGACAACAAAAAACAAATGCGGTTAATGAACCAGGTGGTTATCATAAACGCCACAGCGCAAAGAAATGTGAACCACAATACATTGTTAGCTTTTAAAATACCGGCAGGTATTTCACGAATAGCGGTGCGGGGGTTCTGGGCATCAAATTCACGATCGAGGTAGCGATTGAAGGCCATAGCGGCGCTGCGGGCAAAGATCATACAAAGGATCACCAACCCTAATAGTTTGCCCAGCTGCATATAATTAGGCGTAAACCGGATAATTGTATGAATAGCCCCGCCTTGCTGGCCAAACGATTGCTGTGCATCGGCAATGCCATTGGCCATAAAGGCATATACGCCCAGCGTAAAGCCGATGAGCGCAAAAGGCATGGCGAAAATGGTGTGGGCAAATTTTATCAGGCTCAGGTATTTCTTAACGGTGCTCATTTATTAATGTTGAATATTGAATTTCCAATTTTGAATGTTGAAGTTGTCCTATACTTTTGTTCTTACTAGTTCCCACAACACAATGCCCGCGGCTACTGAAATATTCAAAGAATGCTTCATACCTAATTGCGGAATTTCAATGCAGCCATCGCACAGTTTGATCACATCCTGATCAACCCCCGTTACTTCATTGCCAAACACAACAGCTACCTGGGTGTGTTGGTTCAAATCAAATTGATGAAGGGAAATACTATCCTGCACCTGCTCAATGGCATATACCTGGTAACCATCGTCTTTGAGCCGTTGTACCGCTTCTACGGTTGTTTCGGCATATTTCCATTCCACGGTTTCGGTAGCGCCCAGGGCTGTTTTATGAATATCGCGGTGCGGGGGTTGGGGCGTATAGCCGCACAAATATATACCGCGTAATAAAAAAGCGTCGGCCGTACGAAACACACTGCCCACATTGTGCATGCTGCGGATATTATCCAGCACTACCACTACGGGCATTTTTTCGGCCGCTTTAAATTCATGAACCGATTTGCGGTTCAATTCGTCCATACTTAGCTTACGCATTCCGCAAATGTAGTTTAAAATGGCAAATGTGAGTGGTGAGCGGTGAGTGGTGAGTAGGCTCGCCAATTTTAAGGGCTCTCCAATGTCGGCAACCCACTCACCGTTGACCACTCACCCTTCAACCTATCAACCCGCCTGTCAACCTGTCTACTTACCGGTCAACTGGTTAACACGTTAACTGATCAACTTTCCCCATTTTCTCCACATACGATTTCGTACTTTTTTTATCCGTCCTCAACCTTTTATATTTGCCCCTTATGTCGAAAGCTGCTACTACAGAAACTCCATTGATGCAACAACACCGGGCTATTAAACAACGATACCCCGATGCCGTGTTGCTTTTTAGAGTAGGTGATTTTTACGAAACTTTTGGTGAAGACGCTGTAGTGGCTTCGCAGGTGCTGGGTATTACCCTCACCAAACGCAACAATGGCGCTGCTTTTAGCAGCGAACTGGCAGGCTTCCCCCACCACGCGCTGGACACCTACCTGCATAAACTGGTGCGGGCCGGTTACCGCGTAGCCATTTGCGATCAGCTGGAAGACCCCAAAGCAGCAAAAGGCATTGTGAAACGCGGTGTTACCGAACTGGTAACGCCCGGGGTGGCTACCAACGACAAAATGCTGGAGCATAACAGCAACAACTTTCTGGCTGGTATTCATTTTACCGAAGACCAGGCAGGCATTGCATTTCTGGATATTTCAACCGGTGAATTCTTTGTTGCCGAAGGCAATTCAGAATACATTGATAAACTATTGCAAACGCTGAAGCCGGCGGAGGTAATTTTTCAGCGCAGCTTTCAAAAGCATTTCAAAGAGGTGTTTGGTTCGCGCTTTTATACCTACACCATGGAAAGCTGGATCTTCGATGAAGCTTATTCAACCGAAAGCCTGCTGAAACATTTCAATACCCATTCATTAAAAGGGTTTGGGGTTGAAGAACTGCGCCTGGGCATTGTGGCCGCCGGTTCAATACTGCATTACCTGAAGGATACGGAGCACCCCAATCTGCAACACATCACCAGCATTCAACGCATTGACCGCGATGATTACCTGTGGATGGACCGCTTTACCATTCGCAACCTGGAACTGATAAGCACCGGTCATGGCGATGGCAACAACCTGCACAAAGTGCTCGATAATACGGTATCGCCTATGGGCGCCCGTTTGTTGAAACGCTGGATACTGTTACCCTTAAAAGACCTCAACCGCATAAACGAACGCCTGGAGCTGGTTGAGTTTTTTATAAAAGAGGTTGACCTGCGCAATAAACTGATACAGCATATAAAACAATGCGGTGATATAGAACGGTTGGTGAGCAAGATCCCACTGAAGAAAATAAACCCACGGGAGGTGCTGCAAATTGCCCGCGGCCTACGGCATGTGGAAGAAGTAAAACACATTTGCAGCAATACCAACAGCGAATACCTGAAACGGCTGGGCGATTCGTTGAACGGTTGCCGCTATATTGAAGAAAAGATCACCAAAGAGATCAACGACAATCCACCAGTGGCAGTAGCCAAGGGTGGCGCCATTCAATCTGGCATTCACGCCGAACTGGATGAACTGCGCAATATTGCTACCAATGGCAAGGAATACCTGGTGCAATTGCAACAAAAGGAATCGGAGAAAACAGGCATCTCATCGTTAAAGATCGGTTTCAACAATGTGTTTGGTTATTATTTAGAAGTAACCAACCTGCACAAAAACAAGGTACCAGCCGAATGGATGCGCAAGCAAACCCTGGCCAATGCCGAAAGATACATTACCGCCGAACTGAAGGAATATGAAGAAAAGATAACCGGTGCTGAGGATAAGATCATGGCAATAGAGCAGGAGATCTATGAAAAACTTCTGCTGGAATTACAGGACTACATTGCACCCATGCAGGTGAATGGAAATGTAATGGCCATCCTTGATTGCCTGTTGTGTTTTGCGCATAATGCTTTGCATTATAATTACAAAAAACCTGAACTGCACGAGGAAGGTGTGTTGGATCTGAAAGAAAGCCGCCACCCCGTTATAGAACGCAATTTACCCATTGGCGAACCCTATATCAGCAACGATGTTTTGCTGGAACCGGCTTCGCAGCAGGTGATCATTCTTACCGGACCAAACATGAGTGGTAAAAGCGCCATCTTACGCCAAACCGCCTTAATAACGCTGATGGCGCATATGGGCAGCTTTGTACCGGCAACTACCGCCCGCATTCCGCTTACTGATAAAATATTTACCCGCGTAGGCGCTTCCGATAATTTAAGCGGCGGCGAAAGTACCTTCATGGTAGAGATGAATGAAACCGCCAGCATCATCAACAACATTTCTTCCCGCAGCCTGATACTGCTCGATGAAATTGGCCGAGGTACCAGTACCTACGATGGTATTTCCATTGCATGGAGCATTGCAGAATACCTGCACCAAAGCCCCCATGCGCCTAAAACCCTGTTTGCCACCCACTATCATGAGCTGAATGAGCTGGAGGACAAACTGCCGCGTATAAAGAACTTCCACATCACCAATAAAGAAGTTGGCAACAAGATCATCTTCCTGCGTAAACTGGCCCCCGGTGGCAGCACCCATAGTTTTGGTATTCACGTAGCCAAAATGGCGGGCATGCCCCCTGCACTTATTGACCGGGCCAATGAGATCTTAAAAGTGCTGGAAAAAAAGCACGAAGACCAACCCACCGCCAATACGCAAAACAAACTGCAAAACCAGGTAAAAGAGGTGGCGAGCTCCAAAGTACAGCTATCGATCTTTGACGCCCACAGCGAAACCTTTGGCGACATCCGTAAAATGCTGAATGATATCGACATTAACCGGTTAACGCCCGTAGAAGCGCTTTTAAAGCTGAATGAAATAAAAAACCTGGTAAAATAACTATCACTGGTCGCTGGAAAGAGGTCCCTCATCGAAAAAAGTACTAAAGTCGCACCATTAATACTTTCTTGTGCTGCAATAACCCGCTTGCTAATTCGTTTCACTAAGCATTAACCCGTAGATAGTTTTAAATATTTAATCGTACCCCGCCGTGAAAACTGGTAAATTAATAATTCTCAGCCTGTTGCTATTTGGCAGGCTGTCAGCACAATGCCCAAGCGCCGCCGGACGTGATCAAAATGCCTATGGCGCCAACGACACCTGGATAGGACATGTATACGACAATGACAATTTCACCAATTACATGGGCGATGTTACTGAAGGTGCGCCCGGTTTAATGAACTTTGATCAGAATTTTGGTAACGTTGACGAAACTACCTGGCCTACCACCAACTGCAGCATCCTGACCAACAGCTTTTCCATTCGCTATAAACTCGCTAAAAATTTTCCAAACGATGATTATTCATTCACCATTGGTGGTGATGATGGTTACCGCCTGAGTATAGATGGCGGAGCCACCTGGCTTATTGGCGACTGGGGCGGCCATGGTTATACCAGCCGCAGCATTACGGTTCATTTAAACGGTCCGGTAAATATGGTGATTGAATACTACGACAGTGGTGGCGGACAGCGCATTTCATTTTCGGCCTGTGGTGGCACTACCGACGAAACCGTATATGGCACTGGTGATGTTTGGCGCGGGTATGTATATGATAACCAGGACCTCACTTCCTGGAAAGGGGTTGTATTTGAAGGCAGGGCCGGCAATCCATTCTTTGATCAGAATTTTGGGGGCGATGATGTTACTTATAATACCAGCAACTGTTCGGTACAAACGCAAACGTTCAGCATTCGCTACCGGTTGCGTAAAGTAATTTCAACATACAGCAATGTTGCCTTTATTGTAGGCGGCGATGATGGCTATCGTTTTAGTTTAGATGGCGGCGCCAACTGGGTTATCAACAACTGGGGCGATCACGTATACCAAACAGGAACCTATAATGCTACCTTAAATTCAGGCACGTACGATTTTGTGCTGGAATACTTTGATGATGGCGCGGCCAACCGGGTAAGTTTTGATATGAACTCTGTTATTCTGCCTATTCAACTATCGCAGTTCACCGGCCGTTTGCAAAATGAACAAACCCAACTGAACTGGACCACTACCCTTTCGGGCAATACCGATCATTTTGTGGTGGAAAGAAGTAATGATGGCCGCCAGTTCTTTAGTATTGGCAAGGTGAAAACTTCAGCGGGAGTTACCACTGCTGCCGGTATCAGGTACTCTTTTACCGATGCCGCTACATTAACGGGTACGCAATATTACCGTTTGCGATTGGTTGATGCGAACGGCACAAATACTTTCTCTGAAACCATCACTATAAAAAATAACACAACCGGTCAGGCAAAAATATACCCCACTATTATTCAACCAAACACCTCGTTGTGGTTGCAAACCGGTAAACAACTCGAAAATGTTACCATAACAGTTACCGACCTGCTGGGCCGGGCTGTTATGCAACAACATGCGTTGGTTTTACCAGGCAATCAAACTACCAGTTATACTTTGCCTAATATGGTGAAGGGAACTTATGTGGTGCAGGTGAAGGATGTTACAGGGGTGCAGTTGAATCAGAAGATTGTAGTTCCTTAGTTCCTTAGTTCCAGGTTCCAGGTTCCGGGTTCCGGGTTCCAGGTTCCAGGTTCCAGGTTCCAGGTTTCAGGTTCAAGATTTCAGGTTCCGGGTTCCAGGTTCCGGGTTCAAAATTTATAGTTAAAAGCCTAAAGCGAATACAAATGGTATTTGCTTTAGGCTTTAAGCTTTCAGTTGTATTATAAATAACTTAACCACCATTGGGTGTGATTGCTCTTGTATTTATTATACCATCTGCATAAAGGATATAATATCAGTATTACAACCGCCCAAATAAGATATACCACGCCCAAACTATAGCCAAACTGTATGGGCCTGAAGAAGAACGGCGATGGGCTAACAATATCTTTGGCACCATAACCTGAGGCATAAAAAGCTATCACCGTTAAAATATGTATCAGGTAAAGATGCAGCACGTAGTAAAAGAAAGGTACCCGCCCAAATACTTTCACAAAGT
>CBIMFG010000268.1:0-6184 GCA_966243125.1 uncultured Niastella sp. | reverse complement strand
GAAGCCGGAGACAACCAATGGATGACCGCCCAAAACTGGGTAGGGGATCTACTTCCGGGGGTTACTGATGATGTAGTTTTTGATAATGCGCTTAAAACCGGCAGCTATACTGTTAACTTACCCGGTGGTAATACCAGCGTACAAATAAGGTCCGTTATTATTAATCCGGGTTTGGGTAATACTATTGAATTAATGCTGCCTGCTACCAACACGGCTACCCCTGCATTTAAAGTATTGGGTGCCGTATATGGAATGGTGATCGGCAATGGCGGCATCTTTAAAAATGCAGCTGGCGCCGATAACGGCTTGCCCGTTGAAATAGCTGATTCGCTAAAAATTACCAATGGTGGTAAGTATATCCAAAACAGCAGCAGTAGTCATGCCCCCGTTGTAACGGTGCTATCCAAAGCCCCGGGTACTGAAGAAGGCATTTTTGAGTTTGACATCCCTTCGGCATCTAACACCATTTCACTGAGTGGCCGAACTTATGGTAAGCTCATACTTTTATCCAACGCCATGAATGGGGCCATTACTTACACGGCTTCCGGCACCAATCCTATTAAGGTAAAAAGCGACCTGCAGGTAGGCGCTGGTGTAACGCTTAGCCTCAACTTCTCCGACACCCTTCTTATTGGCCGTGATCTTATTCAACAGGGTGGAACCATCAACCTAAGCAATGCCGCCCGTAAACTGGTAACCGTGATCAACAGGCATCTCATACAAGCCCCTTCGGGCATAATTGGTGAAACGGGAACTGCTTTTCCTGAATTGGTATTAAGCGGAAATAGCAATCAGCAGATTGATTGTAAAGGCACCCTCAAAGACAATATAGCTGTAAAAATAAATAATGCAGCAGGCGCTACGCTTACCTCGCCGTGGTCATTACCCTATAAACTCAGCCTGGTGAAAGGCAAAGTAACTACCTCGGCTGTTAACATATTAAGGTTGTTGGCCGGCTGCAGTCTGGAGGCGGATAGCACATCCGATAACAGCTTTATCGATGGCCCGTTTCGGAAAGAAGGACTTACTGGCGATAAGCCCTTTTTATTTCCTGTTGGTAAAGGCAGCACTATGCGCTGGATGGAACTGAAAAATGCCACCGGCAATTTCAATGTAGCGTTTTTTGACAGCAATCCTCAGCAGATCAGTACTACCTATAGTGCCGGCATCAGTCAGGTTTCGCCAGGGGGCTATTGGACCATCCAGGCAGACGCCAACCCATTACCTTCCGCAACAGTTGAATTGTCTTTTAATGGGCTTAACAGTGGGTTAGGGCCGGATCTTACTACAGCCAGCGTGGCCAAACTCAGTAACAACGTCTGGACAAACATCGGTAATACGGCTATTACTGGTACTGCTGGGTTTCGGGGTTCAATAGTAAGTAGTCCTGTTGTTGCCTGGAGTGCGGTTGCCGATACTTTTGCGCTGGGTAGCAATATACTGGCCGGTGGCTCATTGGCGTTGGCCGATGACACTATGCCACGTAACAGGGCGAGCACTATAAACAATGGCGGTAGATCATTGGAATTATTAGCGGTTACATTCCCGCGGGCGCTCATGCTTACCTACCGGGCTGTTAATAAAACGCAGGCAAACTTGTTTATAGTAGATAATAACGGCAGGGTGGTGAAGTTGCTGAATACCATCATGGAGAAAGGGGTAAACCATTTGCGGATAGATATGCCGTCATTACCGGCAGGGACCTATAGTATTCAGGCTTATATCCCTAAAGGCCGGTCGAATGTGTTGCGGTTTGTTTATTTTAAATAGAAGGTTAAAAAAAAGGAGTGACTTTTGATCACTCCTTTTTTTGTTACGCCGTTTTTAACTTAGCACCTGATTTATCCAATTTAAGTTTGGTAATCAGTTGTTGTATATCTTTTTTGTAATCTTCCAGTGCTTTTTGTTCCTGCTTAATAAAGCTGTTGTCTTCCAGTTTGCCTACCACTTTGTTCATGGCTTCGGTGGTTTCATATACCATTTTACGGAAAGGATTGCGATAATCCTTGGCGCGTGATTCGTATATTTCCTTTACCATCCATTCTTTGGTAGAAATACTTTGATGCAACAAACTTTTAATAATGGCCGGACTGGATTTCTTTACATTGATATCAAACACCTCATTTACGGCTGCCATTGCATGGGCCAGCTTTTCCATGGGGTAGTTTTTTCCTTGTTGTACGTAGAAATTATGTACAGCATCCCAGTCCTTAACCTTGCCGGCAACAATCTGTTTGTTCAGCTTATCAATTTCTGAGCGAAGAATTAACTGACCGCCTACGTTCATCCACGGAGCCAGCGTTGCTTTTGAAGGCAAGCTCTCAATCAGCTGCTCGTGTGTTTTTATGTTGTTGGTGCGAATATGCTCCAGCAACTGCTGAACCAGGTAATACATCACCAGTTCTTTAAACAGGTGATAAGCTTTCAGCACTTTTATGATGCGTACGGGGCGTTTGCTGTTCTCGAAACCATCTGCCAATATAACCAACTCATTCACTACCGGGTCGTTGGTATCCAGTAACATCTGACCAATACCAATGATTTCGTCATCGGTCATTTTCTTCGTATTGCCTTCGCGTTTTAACCAGGCCTTACCGGTGAACTTAGCCAGTAATGGCAATGACGTTAACAGATCATTTACGGTGTCTGGCGCCAGGAAGCTGAATTCCAGCGTTTGGGTTTTATCGGTGCGTTTGTCGCGGTCGATGTACTTCCACGAGTTACGGGCCAGTGCATACATGTTATACATGAACCAGTAACCCGGCATTACCACCAGCTGATCTTTGCTGAGGTCATTGCTGATGAGCGAGAACGGGAACGGAATGTTTAACTCCGTTGCATAATCGCCTTTTGCCAGAATAGCGTAAGAAGCAAATTTTGAATTGTGCTTCAGGCTAACGCACAACCCAGGCCAAAAGCCACGGCCGGCAATGATCTCGCCATCCGGGCTGCGGCTGTTGTGGTTGCTGCCCACCGTAGCACCTGCCGCCATATTACTTTGTCCCTGTACCAGCGCAGCACATAAAAACGAGTTGTTATGGTGCTGTTCGTGCGAAGGAAAAATGAGCGAATTCAATACCTCACAACAGGAAATGGTAGAGTTTTCACCCAGGTATGAGTTGATCAACCGGGCCCCATATTTCAATTGTGAGTGGGAGGCCAGCACAAACCGTACGGCTTTTACGCCATAGAACAGCCGGCATCCATAACCGATAATTCCATTCACCAGCTCACAACCTTCACCCACCTGGGTGTTGGCTTCGCTTGATGAATTGATGGTTACGTTCTTTATTTTGTTAGCGCCTTTTAAATAAGCGTCGCTGCCAATTTTTACATCTTTCAAAATGCGGCAGTTCTTGACCACCGTTCTGTCGCCGATGGTGCCGTAATAACCGTGTAAAGCATCGAACTTCTTTTCGGTAAATTCCTTGAAGCGGTTCAACAGTTTATCATCGTCGCGAAAGTGTGTCCACAAGAGTGCATCACCAGGTAGAATGCCATCGAAGGCCAGTACGCTGCGGCCTGCATTTTCATTGCACAGTTCCATCCAAATGCGTAAATTCTCGGGCTCACCTTGCTTTAAAATGCCATTACCAAACTTGGCGTGGTCGGTGGTGGCAATTTCATTGCAATTCACCAGTATTACGCCATTGCCAATTATGTAGTGCGAGATGTAGTTAACGTTATCAACTACTACATTGTCGCCAAAGTCGCAACTGATAACGGTGCTGTTGTAAAACCCTACAGGCCGGCGTAAGTTGTGATATTCCAGGTAGTAAGGCTCCAGTTTACCAATACGCACCAGTCCAAAGAACTTACAGTTTTGCACCAGCTCCGGGTTAAACGCGTCTGACACCAAAAGGTTATTCCAGTTGTCGGATGTGTTGCGATTGCGTACCAATACTTCAATTTCGTAGGCCGAAAGATGGCGATAGTGAATACCGTTCTTTACCTGTTTATTGCGCAGGTAGTATTCATCCTTCCCCTTAGGTAAATAAGCGGAAGGAATGAAGTCGTACCCCAGTGTATTGAGAGGCTTACGATTTATTTCATTCATTTGGCTATAATTATGAATGGTGAATAATGAATGCAGCTAAACGCTGAAGGCTTAACGCTTAACGCAAACCACATAAAAAACTGTATTGGCGTTAAGCGTTAGGCGTTTAGCCTTAAGCTTATTCTACTGTTACCGACTTAGCCAGGTTTCTTGGCTTGTCAACATCCAGTCCTTTTGCAACGCCAATGTAATAGGCCAGTAACTGCATGGGAATAACGCTGAGCATAGGTGCTACCAGTTCATCGGCTGCAGGTACTACAATTACATCATCGGCCATTTTGGTAATTACATCATCGCCTTCCGTGATCACCGCAATTACTTTTCCTTTCCGGGCTTTTATCTCCTGAATGTTGCTGATGATCTTTTCGTGGTATGAGTCTTTGGTAGCAATGAACACTACAGGCAGGTTTTCATCAACCAGCGCAATAGGACCGTGTTTCATTTCAGCCGCAGGGTAACCTTCAGCATGAATGTATGAGATCTCTTTCAGTTTTAAGGCGCCTTCCAGGGCAATAGGGAAGTTGTAACCACGACCTAAGTATAAGAAATCGCGGGCGTCTTTATATTTATAAGCGAGTTGTTTAATTTCTTCGGCCTGCTTTAAGGCTGCTGGTATTTTTTCAGGTATAGCCTCCAGTTCGTTCAATAAATGCAGGAAGCGTTTATTGTCGAGCGTACCTTTTGCATAACCAAGCTTCAACGCAATAATGGTTAATACGGCCAGTTGTGCGGTGAAGGCTTTTGTACTGGCCACACCAATTTCAGGACCGGCATGGGTGTAAGCGCCGGCGTCTGATACGCGGGCAATAGAAGAACCTACTACGTTTACAATTCCGAAGATGATGGCGCCCTGCTCTTTTGCCTTTTCAATGGCTACCAGTGTATCGGCTGTTTCACCACTTTGCGAAATAGCAATGATCACATCGCCTTTATGGATCACCGGGTTCCGGTAACGGAACTCCGATGCATACTCCACTTCAACGGGAGTACGGCACAGTTCTTCAATAATATATTCGGCCAGCAAACCGGCATGCCAGCTGGTTCCGCAGGCAATAATAATAATGCGCTGTGCATTTTTCAATTGTTCAATATTGGCTTCAACTCCAGCCATAGTAATAGTGCCATTGGCAGCATCAACACGGCCACGTAAGCAATCGAACACGGTGCTGGGTTGTTCAAAAATTTCTTTCAGCATGAAGTGATCGTAACCACCTTTTTCAATAGCTGCCAGTTCCAGGTCGAGCTGTTGAACGTAAGGTGTGATCTTTTCATTACCCAGATTTTTGAGGATCAGCTCATCGGGTTTTATTATAGCCAGTTCGTAGTCGTTAACGTATACTACGGTTTTAGTATATTCAATAATAGGAGAGGCATCAGAAGCGAGGAAGTGTTCGTCGCGGTTCTTACCAATACCAATTACCAGCGGACTTCCTTTACGGGCGGCAATCAGGGTATCTGGATTATCCTGATCTATTAGGATAATTACGTAAGCGCCTGTTACACGTTTCAGGGCAATACGAACTGCTTCTTCCAGGCTGCATTGATTGTTCTGTTGAATGTCTTCAATAAATTTCAACAAAACCTCTGTATCGGTATCGCTGGTAAAAGTGTAGCCTTTTTTCTGCAATTCCCCTTTTAACTGGTTGTAGTTCTCAATGATCCCGTTGTGGATCATGGCCAGTTTGCCATTTTCTGATAAGTGCGGGTGTGCATTGCGATCGCAAGGTTCACCGTGTGTAGCCCAGCGGGTATGACCAATACCAATGTTGGCATGCAGATCTTTTCCTACTAAAGTCTCTTCCAGGTCGGCTACTTTACCTTTTTTCTTATATACATTCAGGCCGGAATTCAGGAGTGCAACACCAGCGCTATCATATCCGCGGTATTCGAGTCTTTTTAATCCTTTTAAGATTATCGGGTAAGCTTGCTTATTACCTATATATGCTACAATTCCGCACATAATTACAGGGTTTAAGTTTTTAAGTTTATTAAGTGTTGAGTCGACAGTGCTTTTAAAGTATAAACATAGTTTGCGGTGCCTATACCTGCAAACGGTTGCGCAATATTATCAAAAAAAAGGCCATCCTTTGCGCAAAAACATGCACGGTTAACATACCATTTTGGTAG
>CBIMFG010000267.1:0-6190 GCA_966243125.1 uncultured Niastella sp. | reverse complement strand
AAAACCAGTTTGGGATGGCGGCGCAGGTGTTTCGCCGGTCAGGTAACATTTGGCTGGAAACGTCCATCACCAATGGATGGACGCTGAAACAACAAAATGACCATGGCCGTGAGATCACTAGTAGTATAAGACCCGAGAGCCGGAATGAAAACGAATAGCATTATTAATATAACAAATTACGCAGCTTTTCAGGTTGCTCTATCTTAATCTTACCACCTTTGATCTCAATTAACTTTTCCGCTTTAAAATCACTCAGCGTGCGAATAAGCGATTCTGTAGCGGTACCCACATATTGCGCAAGATCTGCCCGGGAAATGTCAATGTTTTGCGCGCCATTGAATTTCTGGTGAATATCAACCAGCGCTTTGGCTACGCGTTTTCGCAGCGAACCATAGGCCAGCCGCATTAATCTTTCTTCTTTTTCCTTTACTTCTTTTTAGATCAGTTTTATGAATTTGGAAGCGATGTACATGTCGTTGTATACGGCCTGCAAAAAATGATCTTTGGGAATGGCAATTACTTCCGCTTCTTCCAGTACTTCGGCGGTATCGTCGTAGTTAGTATCTTCCAATAATGTTACATGGCCAATATAATCGCCTGTGCTGTACAGGTTGGTGATGTATTCTTTCCCTTCATCATGCACTTTGTAGGTTTTTATTTTTCCGCTTTTAACGAAGTACAGGTATTTGGGCCGCTTGCCTTCTGTGTACAGGGTCATTTTTTTATTCAACCGCTCACTGTCGTATTGTTCCGGGTCAAGGGGCAGCATGCCTGAGCCTTTCAGCTCTTTTATTAATTCATTGGCGCCCTTTTCACCCGCAGGATATTGCGTTTTAATAATGTCTACTTTTTTTAGCCGTACTTCAATTGCATTCAGCAGCTCAATATCGTCGAATGGTTTACTGATGTAATCATCGGCGCCCATTTCCATCCCTTTCCGGAAATCCTTGCGTTCGGCCTTTGCCGTCAGAAATATAAAAGGAATGTGTTCCGTATCGGGATTCTTTTTAAGCAGGTGTAGTACCCCGTAACCATCCAGTTCGGGCATCATGATGTCGCAAATGATGAGGTCGGGTTTTTCCTTTATGGCTTTTTCCACGCCCTGTTTGCCGTGTTCGGCGCCAAAGGCATTGTACCCGGCCAAACTTAAAATTTCTACAATATTTTCCCTGATTTGGGTATGGTCGTCGATAACCAGTATAGATTTCATTTGCCAGCGATTTTATAAGCCTGATAAAAATACAAATACGCTGTGTATTGGACCTGACAAAAGTCATTTTTTTTATTGAACCTGATCATCTTCCGCCCAAAAACCGGCTTATAATTTAGCCCCAAAATTTGTAAAATGCGTACAGCTGCTACGGGAAAGCAAACCGGGTGTTACCATTGCGGTGAAAACTGCCAGGAGGGTAAGATCACTTCAAATGGAAATTTTTTCTGCTGCGAAGGATGTAAAACAGTATACCTGTTGCTGAACCAAAGCGGTCTTTGCGAATATTACGACTTAAACGGCCAGCCCGGCACCAACCAGCGGGTTGGTGTACGGAAAGATAAATTTGCTTTCCTGGAAGTGGACCACATTCAGCGGCAACTGATCTCCTTCACTGATGATAAACAAACCCACATTACTTTTTACCTGCCGCAAATTCACTGCAGTTCCTGTTTGTACCTGCTGGAGAATTTGCACAAACTGCATACCGGCGTTATCAGCGCTGTTGTGAATTTTACCCGCAAAGAAGTAGCTATTGTTTTTGATCATCATACAATCTCCCTACGCGAGGTGGCAGAACTGCTTACCAGCATTGGGTACGAACCGTATATCAGCCTTAATAACCTGGGGGTGAAAAAATCGCCGGTGAACCGGCAAATGCTGTACCGGATGGGGATTGCAGGGTTTTGTTTTGCCAATATTATGCTGATCAGTTTTCCCGAATACCTGGGACTGGAAGGAACAGAAAAAGCACTGCAAGGCATTTTCCGCATCCTGAATTTTATACTGGCACTACCGGTTGTTTTTTACAGCGCTGTGCCCTTTTTCAGTTCTGGCTACAAGGCTTTAAAACACAAACACCTTAATATCGATGCGCCAATAGCACTGGCTATTCTCATCACCTATGGCAGAAGTGTGTATGAGGTAGTCAGTGGCGTTGGCGGCGGTTATTTCGATTCCATGTCGGGCATTGTTTTCTTTATGCTGGTGGGCAGGGTGTTTCAGGATAAAACCTATCAGCAATTGTCGTTCGAACGGGATTTTACTTCTTACTTCCCGGTAGCCGTTTCAGTGTTAAAAGATGATAAAGAAATACCTACGGCGTTGCCTGATGTACAAGTGGGCGACACCCTGGTTATTCATAATGAAGAACTGATTCCTGCCGATGGTTTTTTAACCAGGGGGAAGGGTTTTATTGATTATAGTTTTGTTACCGGCGAATCGTTACCCATTACCAAAGAAATGGGCGAGATCGTGTATGCTGGCGGTAAACAAACCGGCAGCGTAATGGAAATACTGGTGGTAAAAGAAGTGGCGCAAAGTTACCTGGCCAAATTGTGGTCGGATAATGATTTTAAAAGAACCGAAGACAGGAACGCATCTTTTGTGCACCTGGTGAGTCGCTGGTTCACCTATATTTTGTTGGGCATAGCTACCATTGCGGCGGTGTACTGGTTGCTGGTTGATAGCAGTAAGGTTTGGAACGCCATTACGGCCGTGCTGATAGTAGCTTGTCCTTGTGCCTTGTTATTGTCTAACACCTTTACCAATGGCGTTATCCTGCGCATTCTTGGACGAAACAAATTCTACCTCCGCAATGCCCAGGTTATTGAAGAGCTGGCCCGTATAGATCATATTGTGTTTGATAAAACCGGTACGCTGGCCTCGCCCCATGAACAGCAAATTGAATATTTTGGTAAGCCATTAAGCAACCGGCAATTGTTGCAGATTGCCACGCTGGCTGCGGGCAGTAACCATCCCTTAAGCAAGGCACTGGTAAAATACGTTGGCCGCAAAGGAAAAATGCCGGTGAACGATTTTCATGAAATAACCGGTAAAGGGGTGGAGGGGTTTGTAGGCGATCATTATATTAAGCTGGGATCTTATACCTATGTAACCAGTAAGGAAAAATACCTGGAAGGTACGGCTGTTTACATCAGTTACGACAACGAAGTGCAGGGTTGTTTTCAATTCAGTAACCAGTTCAGGGAATCGGTGCCGGAACTGGTAAAAAGCCTGAAAACGCAATACAGCCTGTCTGTTTTGTCGGGCGACAATGCCGCCACAAAAGTCAACCTGGAGCGGTTATTGGGCTACGACAGCGTTATACTTTTTCAACAAAAACCGGAAGATAAATTACAATACATCCAATCCCTGCAAAAGCATGGCAAAAAGGTAATGATGGTAGGGGATGGGTTAAACGATGCCGGCGCTTTACAGCAAAGCAACGTAGGTATTGCGGTAGCAGAGGATTGTAACAACTTTACCCCGGCCAGCGATGCCATTATTGATGCCGGGCAACTCTCAAAAATTCCCGCCTTTATAAAATTGTGTAAGGTCAATAAACGCATTGTTATTGCCAGTTTTATTTTATCCATTGTGTATAATATCGTTGGACTTTCTTTTGCTGTACAGGGCGATCTGTCGCCACTGATTGCAGCCATATTGATGCCGGCGAGTTCGCTCAGTATTTTACTGGTAACGTTTGGCAGTGGCAATATAGCCGCGCGGCTATTAAAGTGCTCCCGCACATATGATTAAAATCAGGTTTTGCTTTGAGACGTGTCATTCAACAGGTTGCCGCCTCCTGATAGTTTTGTGCAAGAATAATTATAACAGTTATGAGTGCCATCGTAATCCTTCTTATAGCAAGTATATCCGTGTCTGCCATTTTCCTGGCTGCTTTTATATGGAGTGTACGCTCCGGCCAGCTGGATGACGATTTCTCTCCATCACACCGCATTTTATTCGACAACCAGGTTACCACCAAATCGAACAACAACCAACAGTAAACAGAATATCCCTATGCAAGTAGAAAAGTTTTACTACGACAACAAGATCGTTAAATGGTTTGCCATGGCCACGGCCGTTTGGGGCATTGTAGGTATGCTGGCCGGTTTGTATGCAGCCATTCAAATGTATTTACCTGGTGCTGCATTAGGCTATGCACCCACCACCTTTGGCCGGGTACGCCCTTTACATACCAATGCAGTGATTTTTGCATTTGTAGGCAACTGTATTTTTACCGGGGTGTATTATTCGCTGCAACGCCTTTGTAAAGCGCGGATGTTCAGTGATAAATTAAGTAAGATCCACTTTTGGGGCTGGCAGGGTATTATTGTAGCCGCCGCCATTACCTTGCTATTGGGTTTTACCACCGGTAAGGAATATGCTGAACTGGAATGGCCTGTTGACATTGCCATTACCCTGGTTTGGGTAATCTTCGGCATCAATATGTTTGGCACCATTATAAAAAGAAGGGAACGGCACCTGTACGTAGCCATCTGGTTTTATATAGCCACCTGGGTAACGGTAGCCTTGTTGCATATTGTAAACTCTGTTGAAATCCCTGTTTCCTTTTTTAAAAGCTACAGCTGGTATGCCGGTGTGCAGGATGCGCTGGTGCAATGGTGGTATGGGCACAATGCGGTAGCTTTTTTTCTTACTACACCCATTTTGGGCCTCATGTATTATTTTCTGCCCAAAGCTGCTAACAGACCCGTGTATTCGTACCGGTTGTCGATCATTCACTTTTGGGCACTGATCTTTATTTACATCTGGGCTGGTCCGCACCACTTATTATATACTGCGTTGCCCGATTGGGCGCAGTCGTTGGGCACCGTTTTCTCTATTATGTTACTGGCGCCCAGTTGGGGTGGTATGCTCAATGGGTTGTTTACCTTACGCGGGGCATGGGATAAAGTGCGGGAAGAACCGGTGTTGAAATTCTTTGTAGTAGCTGTTACCTGTTATGGAATGGCCACCTTTGAAGGCCCCATGTTATCGCTGAAAAATGTAAACGCTATCTCTCACTTTACCGACTGGACAATTGCCCACGTACATATTGGCGGTTTGGGTTGGAATGGTTTTATGGCATTCGGGATGTTGTACTGGCTGGTGCCACGCATGTGGGGCACACCGCTGTACTCAAAAAAATTAGCCACCAATCACTTCTGGCTGGGCACCATTGGTATTGTACTGTATGCCGTGCCGTTATACTGGGCTGGTTTTGCCCAGGCGCAAATGTGGAAAACCTTTACCGAAGAAGGCCAACTGAAATTCCAGTTCCTTGAAACCGTGACCCACATTGTTCCCATGTATGTTACCCGCAGCCTCGGAGGCGGCTTGTACCTTATTGGCGCCCTGCTGATGGTGTATAACCTGGTTAAAACCGCTGCCAAAGGATACTTTATCTCCGATGAGGTTTGTGAAGCAGCGCCTTTGCACAAAGAAGAAAGCCATGGCCGCGAACACTGGCACCGCTGGATAGAAAGAAAGCCAATGACCTTATTGGTGTTCAGTTTGATAGTAGTGGCTATTGGCGGCGCTATTGAAATGATACCCACCTTTCTGGTAAAAAGCAATGTGCCAACCATAGCCAGTGTAAAACCTTATACACCACTTGAATTGCAGGGCCGGGATATTTATGTGCGCGAAGGTTGTTATACCTGTCACTCACAAATGATCCGTCCGTTTCGAGATGAAGTAGCCCGTTATGGCGAATATTCAAAAGCCGGTGAATTTGTTTACGATCACCCCTTCCAGTGGGGTTCAAAAAGAACCGGTCCCGACCTGGCGCGCGAAGGTGGTAAATACCCCGACAGCTGGCATTACAACCACATGATGGATCCCCGCATTATGTCGCCCGGCTCCATTATGCCTTCGTATGGCTGGTTGCTCGATAATAAAATCGACACCGGTTCAACCCCGGCCAAGATCAGGGCCATGCAAACACTGGGTGTTCCATACCCTGCCGGGTACGACAAACACGCCAATCATGATCTGACGATACAGGCCAACAGCATTCGCCTCAGCTTAAAGATGGATAAAATTGAAACGCCCAAAGATGCGGAGATCGTTGCGCTGATCGCTTACCTGCAACGCCTGGGTAAAGACATAAAAGCAATGCCAAAAGAACAAACAGCTAAAAACTAATTATATGAAGTTTATACATTATTTGGAAAAGATAACCGGTGTAAG
>CBIMFG010000266.1:0-6197 GCA_966243125.1 uncultured Niastella sp. | reverse complement strand
AATAGCCATGGAAACTTCAACCATTCTTACCGCAGATGTTCTCGATATATTATTCGATGGACGTAATAAAGAGTATGGCGCCTATGACCTGAGACGCACTTATAGTAAACGATTAACAGTATCCATTACTGTTATGTTATCGGCAAGCTGTATGTTGTTTATCGGTTTTGCCTTTGCCGGTAAAAAAACGAAGGTGGATCCCATATTTGATACAAAGGACATAACACTGGCTTCTGTTACACCACCTGAGAAACCAGTGGAAGTGTTGCCGCCACCGGTAAAACCGCCAGCCGCAGCGGCGGATATGAAAATGATCAAGTCAACAACGCCAGTTTTGGTGCCCGATGACAAGATCCTTGAAAGTGAAGTGCCACCAATTGATGACCAGGAGAACGTTAAGATAGGTAACATGAATAAACCGGATGGAGCAGATGAAAATGGATTGGTAACTGGCCCGGTGGGCGATGGTGTTGTAAAGGGGATTATTGAAGAGCCTAAAAGAGATCCAGAAGAATTAACAGATCCATGGGTGAAAGTGGAAATTGAATCGGAGTATCCTGGTGGATTATCTGCCTGGCAACGATTCCTGAATCGTAACCTGCGTTACCCACAGGAAGCCCTCGATCAGGAGATTCAGGGTTTTGTAATGGTACAGTTCATTGTTGACAGGGAAGGCAATGTAAGCGATGTGCAAGCGGTGAGCGGTCCGGAAGAATTACGCGCCGAAGCGATACGTGTAATCAAGAAAAGTGGTAAATGGACACCGGCCATTCAAAACGGCCGCTCAGTGAAATCGTACAAAAGACAGCCTGTCGGATTCAGGATCTCAGCCGAATAAGGTAGTTTGTTTTTTCGCTTCGCTCAATAAGGCGGGTCTCAAGGTGGGGACCCGTCCTTTTTTTAGGGAGCCTTTTAATCGTACTTTTGCCCACGTTTAAAAAGCAACATATGCACGGAAAATCGATCGGCTGGGATGATACTATTGTGGCACTGGCAACCGCCCAGGGAATTGGGGCTATTGGCGTTATACGGTTAAGCGGACGGCAGTCCATTGACATTGTGAACCGGTTGTTCCCGGCTAAAGACCTTACCCAAACGCCCTCGCATACCCTGCATGTTGGCTATTTAAAAGAAAATGGAAAGGTACTGGACGAAGTGGTGATCTCGCTGTTTAAAGGCCCAAAATCGTACACTGGTGAAGATGTGATAGAAATCTCAGGCCACGGTTCTCCCTACGTTTTACAGCAGATAATACAGGCCTGCGTGAACCAGGGCGCCCGTCTGGCTAAACCTGGCGAATACACCCAACGCGCCTTTTTAAATGGCAAGCTCGACCTGGCCCAGGCAGAAGCCGTAGCCGATCTTATTGCCAGTAATACCGAGGCATCCAGAAAAACAGCCCTGCACAACATTCGCGGTGGCTTTTCAGCACGCTTAAGCGAGCTGCGCGAACGATTGATCAAATTCTCAGCCCTCATAGAACTGGAGCTCGATTTTTCGCAGGAGGATGTGGAGTTTGCCGATCGCACCCAGCTGTATGACCTATTGACCGAAGTACAGCAAACAACACAACAGCTGGCTGCCTCCTTTCAGTTGGGCAACGTGATCAAGAATGGAGTAAGCGTGGCCATTATTGGTAAACCCAATGCCGGTAAATCGACCCTGTTGAACGCCCTGCTTAATGAAAACCGCGCCATCGTAAGTGAGATAGCTGGTACTACCCGCGATACTATTGAAGAAGTACTGAATATTGATGGTATCTTATTCCGTTTGATTGACACAGCTGGTATTCGCGAACATACCCATGATGTAATAGAAAGCATTGGTATGGAAAAAGCCCTGGCCAAAATGCAACAGGCTGATGTGGTGATCTACCTGTTTGATGTAAATGAAATTACCACGGCTGAATTGCAATCAACCGTTACTGAGTTCAACAACAAAAAACTGAAATACATTTTAGTCGGTAATAAAGCCGATGCCTCCACTGACGCCGCTCTTCGTGAAAAATTCAGTAGCATTTTTGGCATCATCTTCATTTCAGCCAAGGAAAACCGCCATACCGAAGTATTAAAAGAAAAACTGGTTGATCTGGTGCTGCAGGGCAAAGTTACTACCGATGATACCATTATCACCAATGCCCGCCACTTTCATGCCTTACAGGAAGTGTTACAATCGCTGATAGATACCCGCGCTGGTTTGGATAACAATATTCCCAGCGACCTGATAGCGCTTGACATTCGCCGATGCTTGCATTATTTAGGGGAGATTACCGGTGAAATTACTACAGAAGATCAGTTGGATTATATATTTAGCAAGTTTTGTATCGGGAAATAAGTCGTGTACACCATTAAAACTCAATAGTGTTAGTTTCTGACCAGAAAATAACATAATTATCGCCACACTGGTTGAATAAAATTTAATTTGTAATGATTAATACAAAATACTACCTTTGGTTCCGAAAGTAACAAATATGGCAGGTCGGCGTAAGATATTCGATGAAGAAGAGGTAATCAGTAAAGCCTCGGAAGTATTCTGGAAAAGAGGATATGAGGCATCTTCGGCTGAGGAAATCCTTTCTGCCATGGGAATTGGCCAGGGAAGTTTTTACAATACGTTCAAAGGCGGTAAGCTGGAATTGTATGAGCGTTCGCTATATCAGTTCACAAAGGAATTTGAGAAACAATTCCTGGAAGACATGCTCCATTCCGACAATGGGATAGATAAAATCAAGAGCTTCTTTATATCCCTTGCCAGTGAATCGGCAGAATCCAAGATGTTCGGTTGCTATTTGGGTAATGCCATGGTACAATTGACAGAAAATGAAATGGCCGTAAAGAAAGTGGCCATCGGCTTGTTGAAACGGGTTGAGCAGATCTTCGTGCGGGTCATTGAGAAGGCCCAGAAAAATGGCGGAATGAAAAATCTCTCTGACGCGAAACTTTTGGGTAGGTATTTGATCAATCTTTGGAACGGTATCTATATGACCCGAAGAATGGGCTATACGACTGAGCAGCTACGGTCATTGATCGAACTGAATCTTGAAATATTGAAATAATTTTTTTTGCCTATTTTGTAATAATCATGACAAATAAGCCAGAATAATATGCCATTCCTTAGAACAGTTACATGCATTGTGTGATCTGAAGTGTAGATATTTTTTTACTCTATTTTGTAATAGTCATGACAGAATAGAGGGCAATAACGTGCTGTCACGATTCTGAACATCATTTTAAATACATAAACAATGAAAGCTTTAATCATAAATGGGTTAGGCAACGTATCCGCTTTGAAATTGGGTACCACAACTATTCCGGATCTGCAGCCCCACCAGGTACTTGTCAAGGTCAAAGCTGCAGGCATCAATCCAATCGACTGGCAAACTCCGGAGTATGCCTTTTTAGATATGTTAGGCATTACCCCTCCTTATATCATGGGAAACGAGGTAGCAGGCATAATTGAACGCGTTGGGAAAAATGCCTCGGTTTTTAAGGTCGGGGAAGAAGTTATGGGTGCACTCGCTACTCAACGGCCAGGCAGCTTTGCGGAGTATGTTGTGGTCGATGAGGACAAGCTGGTGCTGAAACCTAAAGGGCTAACCTTCGTTGAAGCTGCAGCAGTATCGCTGGCCGGTTTAACGGCTGTTCAGGCGTTGTTCAATCATATAACACTAAGTGCGGGGGAGAAGGTGCTGATACAGGCAGCGGCAGGCGGCGTCGGAGTCTTTGCGGTTCAGCTGGCAAAACATGCTGGCGCTTATGTTGTTGCAGTAGGATCCGGTAAAAATGAGGAATTCCTTACTTCCTTGGGGGCGAATGAAGTGTTCGATTACAAGTTTGACTTCAATACTCTGCCGGCTGATTTCGACGCAGTGCTTGACAGCATGAACTCTCCCGAAAAAACGATGCCTTTGCTGAAGAAGGGCGGTCGTTACATATCCATCACTCAACCGCCCGCACCAGAACTGGCCAAACAGCTGGGTGTAACCGCTGGCGCCTTTTTGTACAATCCTAATTCGGAACAGCTAAAGAATCTCGTAGAACTCATTGACAGGGGCCAACTGAGGATATTTATTGACAAAACCTTTCCCCTGGAACAAGTGATTGCCGGACTACAATACCAGAAGGCTGGCCATACAAGGGGTAAAAACGTCATCATCGTAGAGTAATTCTTAATTTCTTTCAATACAATTTTTTAAGAGCTATGGCAAAAACAATCTTTATAAC
Organism: uncultured Niastella sp.; assembly: GCA_966243125.1. Classification (GTDB taxonomy): domain Bacteria; phylum Bacteroidota; class Bacteroidia; order Chitinophagales; family Chitinophagaceae; genus Niastella. The sequence goes on along the minus strand of CBIMFG010000266.1, from coordinate 1,974 downwards.
CGGCGCCTCCCGGGGGTTTGGAAAATTATGGACAGAGGCCTTTCTCGAACGGGGCGATCAGGTGATAGCAACTGCGCGCGATCTCAGCGCACTAAATGATCTGAAAAGCAAATATGGCAAGTACATTTTGCCGCTGCAACTGAATGTTAACAATCGAACTGCAGATTTTGCAGCGATAAAAAAGGCGAAAGAACATTTTGGAAAGATCGACGTATTGATTAACAATGCCGGATATGGTTTATTTGGCGCTGTAGAAGAAGCTTCTGAAGAACAGGCACGTCAACAGATAGAGACGAACTTTTTTGGATTGTTATGGCTTACTCAGGCGGTAATACCTATAATGCGAGAACAAGGCCATGGCCATATCATACAAATTTCGAGTATGTCTGGCTTGGCTGCTGCTCCTACATTGGGTTTATACAACGCCACTAAGTTTGCTGTAGAAGGGGTAAGTGAATCGCTGGCCGCTGAGGTAAAGGGTTTCGGTATCAATGTAACGCTGGTTGAACCGAATGGCTATACAACAGATTGGGCGGGTTCCTCTGCTGCCCAAACCACAGCAAAGACTGAGTATGATGGTGTGCGTGCAGCTTTCCGAGCTCGGATCACCGACGACTTTTTCGGCAATCCCGTGGCTACAATTCCTGCTGTGCTTACATTAATTGACAGTAACAATCCACCGTTGCGCTTGTTCCTGGGCAAAAAAGCATACCCAATGATCAAACACGTTTACGAAAATCGTTTCGCCGAATGGGATGCCTGGGCAGAAGTATCGATAGCCGCACATGGCAACAAGTAAGGAATATTTAAAAATAGAAAAAATTACGCTCATGAAAACAAGTAATAGAACAGTGTTGATCACTGGTGGAGGAACTGGTATCGGTTTTGAGACGGCAAAGTTATTCAGTGAAAAGGGAAGCAAGGTGATCCTGGTTGGAAGAACGGAAAAGACCTTACAATCCGCAGCCGTCAGGCTACAAAATGTAGATTATGTTGTTGCCGATGTGACAAATGAAAAGGACCTGGAGAAGCTAGTGGAGTTTATCCGGGAAAAATATCCGTCACTTGACCTTTTGATCAACAATGCAGCAGCCATCAATGTATTTATGGCAGCATCGGGCGCCAACACCGCTGCTAAAGCGGCGCACGAGATTACCGTGAACTATTTAGCGGTTATTGCCATAACCGAAATGCTGCTTCCTATTTTAGAAAAACAGCCAGAAGCGGCGATAGTCAACACTACCTCCATTGTGGCTTTGGCGCCAGCCAACATCATGCCCACCTACTCTGCCAGCAAGGCTGCATTGCGTTCTTATACTCAGGTACTACGGTACACATTGCAAAAGAAGGGATCACGCGTTAAGGTATTTGAGCTTATTCCACCACTGGTAAACACAGCGTTTTCAAAAGACAATGGTGGAGAACGTGGCATACCTCCTGAAGTGGTTGCCTTGGAGACACTGAATAAGATTGAAAATGACGCGCTGGAGATCAGGCCAGGGCTCACCGATCAATTCTATCATATGTTTTTTGGTGGTTCAGAGCATGCGATCGAAGCGCTGCATCAGGCCGCAGGCGCTGAATAATATACAACAGCCTTGAAGTAATACCGTTTTTTAATTGCGCTAAACTATCTAACAGGAATAAGCTATTAGAATTGGTCCTGAACGTAGATGCACAATATAGATTATAAAAAAATAAAAATGTACATGATGTATTCATTTTGGAAATTCCTCATGATGGGCTCGATAATTATTTCCACACAAGCTTGTAAAAAAGACAGTGGAAAAACGTCTGAAACCGCCCCGGTGTTAGAAGAAGTATATTCCGACAGTGTTTATCAATTTGCAGGGGTAACTATTACCCCCACGGGAAGATTATTTGTAAGCTATCCTTATTGGTTGGATAAACACAGCTATTCGGTAGTAGAGGTTGGGCAGGACGACGAAGTAGCCGACCGCCGCGAGGCGCCGG
>CBIMFG010000265.1:0-6202 GCA_966243125.1 uncultured Niastella sp. | reverse complement strand
TAACCCGGTTTACCTGAACAATGCCAGCCTGCCTTCTGCAGATGCCGACAAACGGGCTTTTAATTTCGCCCTGCTGCCATCGGCCGCCATAGATCGCATTATGGTTTATAAAACCGCAGCACCGGAGCTGCCGGGCGATTTTGCCGGTGGTGTGGTAAAAGTATATACCCAAAAAGCCCTGCCGGTAAAGCGGTTAACAATCAGCGTGAACGGCCAGTACCGCACGGGTAACCACTTTTTCGGCAATCATGCTACTGCGCCGCGCGGCAAATACGACTGGCTGGGGCAGGATGATGGAAGGCGGCAGCTGCCGGCCAATTTACCCCGCGATGAGTACGGACAGATCATTGCAAGAAGCATTGACAATACGCCTAATACCTATACCAGAACCAATGAAGTGCTGGCCCAATCACTGGTAGCAAGAGGCGCCCAAACAGCGAATGTTGGTCAGGTATATCACCCCGCAGATGTACTGATTGACCTCAATGGCGCTGATTATATAAACCTGGGAAAACGGCGATTAAACAGCCTTACCGTTGGCCGTTATGAGCACCAGCGCAGCTATTTTAAAAGTGCCATGGCAAACGGCGCCAACCGGTTTAAGGATACCGTATTCCCGGCCAGCGGTACGCTTACGGCAGATTATGATGAAAGTTATCGCGTGGGGTACGATTCCGTTTACCAGCAAAACGTACGCGTTGCATTACTGCAACAGTTTGTGCTCACCTTTAATAAGAATAATGACATTGCTGTTACCGGACTGTATAACCGTAATACCAACGACGCCTTACAGATAAATACCCTCACCGAATTTATGGCGAGCGACAGAAACAACTTTTTCCCGCGCCGTATAGCTGCTACCTATAACAGCCAGCAGCTTTTGCAGGCACAAATAAGCGGCAACCATAAAACAGGTGATAACCGGCATACTATAGAATGGCAAACGGCTTATGCCGAAGCGTGCTTCAACGACCCCAATCAGTTTACCCATGCATACGAAGTGGATGACGCTTCTATTAACAATTATTTCGACAACCCCGGCGTTGACAAAGGCGCTGTGCATATTACCGGCAACACCTTGTGGCGTTTGCGTGGCGGCACTACCGGCAACACGGTAGTTGGGCGGCTTACAGATGCAGCAGGCAAAGAAAAAAGAGGACAAGCCAGCCTTGACTATACCTTTCACCCCGTTAAAAAGTGGAACGCGTTTTTTATAAAAGCAGGCGGCTATTTTGAAGACAGGAAAAGGAACTATGCTATGAGTACCCTGGCGTTGAAGGATTACCCTTACATGAGCTGGGAGAAAGAACCCTGGCTACACATAGGCGATAGTTTAATGGCAAAAATAGCTGGTGGCCAACCCATGCACCTCGAGATTCAGGAGGCAGGCGCAGGTCTTGATCAAACAACTGGTTTCAATGCTGTTTTCAGGAACACGGCCGGTTATGCCGCGGTGAACATTCCGCTCACATTTACCTGGCCTTTTGGGAAGCACCGTACCATGAAATTAAACCTGTATGGCGGCGCCCGGCTTGAACATTCCCAACGCACCATAAATGGAATTGGTAAAGCAGTTGTAACCAACCAGGCGGCAACAACTTCCCAGCAATTTGTATTGCCTTCCGTTGTTGCCAGCTGGCATCTTACCCCTGTACACCAGGTACGCCTGGCATACGGAAAAACATTGAACCGGCCTGAGTTGCGCGAGCTATCCTCTTTAGTTACTTACAATCCGGCCAAAGGTTTTACCTACGAAGGACAACCCGGTTTGCACGATGCGCACATCAACAATTACGATGTGCGCTGGGAGTATTACCCGCAGGCAGGGGAATTAATAGCCGCAGGTGTTTATTATAAAAAAGTAAAGGCGCCTGTTGAAGATCTAAACAAAGACCTGAGTATGGGTATACCGGGTTTTGGCCCCAACAACCTGGAGCAGGCTACCGTAAAAGGCGCTGAACTGGAAGTGTACAAGCTGCTTGGTTTTATCCCGGGCAACCTGTTCAGGTATACAGGTGTTGTTGTGAACGCCAGCTACACTATTACCGAAACAAATAACAACCTGCCTGCTAACGGCAGCGGTATTACCAGTTATTATCCCGGCGGCGCTACCCGACCTTTTATTGGCGCCGCACCCTGGAGTGTAAATGCAGGTATTTTCTATGACAACAAAAACACCGGCAGCCGCATAGCGCTTCAGTATAATGGTACAGGCCAACGCCTGCTTACCAATACGGGCAGCGCAGTTGAAAAAGCTCCCTGGGTGTTTGAACGAAGCCGCTCGGTAGTGGATGTATCCCTGCTGCAGCAATTAACCAGCTGGGTTAGTATAAGAGTGGCTGCACAAAACCTGTTGAATGCGCCCATACGCTGGTATGTTGATGGCGATTTTAACCGGAAGTACAATACCCAGCCTACGCCATTTACTAAAACAGTCTATAACACCGCAAGCAATACTCCTGTGGTAAGCGCTTACATACAGGGCGATTATTACCTGCGTGATTATAAACCGGGTGTTTATTACACCCTTGGCTTTCAATTTAATTTAGAAAGAAAAAAATAACCAAATGAAAATGAAACATACGGCTGTCATGGCTTTACTAGGCCTGGCACTGGCGCTTGCCTGTAAAAAAGAACACTCGCAGGACGTGCGCAATTTTGGCAAAGTAACCATTGATAGTATTTCGCCACCCAAAAGTGCTTCTGATGCCTATATAAAGGTATACGGCAAAAACTTTCCTTACCAGAAAAGTGAAATTTGGGTTACGTTAAACAACACCCTGCTTACAGTAGTAGATGTAAACAAAGATACCATCCTGTTGTATATTCCTGCAGGCGCCACCAGTGGCGATATGCGGTTTGTATTTGACAGAAAAGATCAGCCATCTAATTATGACTATTCCGGGTTGCTTGACAGTGTAATAACCGTCCCGTATACCATTGATGAGTCGCTGAAAGCTGCACCCGTTATTCAAAGTTATACACCTGCCAATGGGTATGCGGGTGTAACCGTAACGCTTACCGGCCAAAACATTTCAACCACTGCCGGCGCGGTGAAAGTTAAGTTTGGCGCAGTAGAAGGCACCCTGGTGAGCGTAAACAGCACTACTATTGTAGTAACTGTACCCAATGCCACCGCGGGCATTGTACCCCTTACTGTAGTACAAGGTAATAATACGGTAACGGCAGGTAATTTTGAAATACTGGAAACGCCACCGGTGTTACTGGCCGTATATTTTTCTTCAGAAGGCAATAAGCTTATGAAAGGCAGTTTCAGCAATCATGCAGCGCCTGTTGTAACCACTTTGTACGACAATTCAGCTGATGGTGAAGATGGAATTTCAGGCATTAGTACGCCGGCCAATAACGCCAGCCAGGATGATTTCATTTATTGGGCATATCAGGGTATTAACCCCACCATCATGCGGCGCGAGTATTTCCTTAAAAAAGGCGCTACAGATAAAAGTCAGCCCTTAATGAATGTATATCCTGCCGCAGGCGTTACCGGTAATTATATACGCGATATGGACGTACGCAATGGTGTGGCCTATTTTATCAGGGTTGCTGGCCCCAATTCAAACTCCAATTACATTGTAAGCAGCCCTGTTACCGGTGGCCCGCACACCGATCTGTATGAGCTGCCTAATGATCCCGAAGTATGGGGACTGAAAGGTTCGGCCGATAATACCAATACGGGTCTCTGGTGGGTTGAACATAAAACAAAAAAAGTGGTCCGGGGCAATTCAACCGGCGCCGCTACGGTAACGCTTTTTGATGCAGGCGATGGCCTCATTTCCCCCAATAACATAGCCCTGGATGAAGTACATGGCAAAATATATGTGCTGGATGTTGACGCCACTAACAAACCGCGCATTCTGGCTGGCAACCTCGATGGCAGCGGTACGCTCAGCGTGTTGCCTGTTCCTGCAGCCAGTTTTGGCAGTTATTTATACGATCTGGAGGTAGATCCCAAAAACGGTTACCTGTATTGGATCACTCCCGGTACCGATGCCAGTTTTATGCGGTGCAATACGGATGGTACCAATGTACAAACTATACTACAGCATCTTAACAGCCCCGGTGGCTGGTTCGATATTCTGTTGCCCTAAGCTCTGGTGTGTACCCCTATAACAAGCAACCCGCTCCGGTTTTACCGGGCGGGTCTTGTTTTTTATTAACTTGCGCACCATTTAACTTTTATTATGAATAATATCAAAATAATCACCTCAACAACAAGAGAAGGAAGAAAAGGAATAGCCATTGCCGACTGGATCACTGATTTGGCAAGGAAAAACGACAGGTATAATATTGAGTTATTGGACCTGGCAAAAATTAATCTGCCTTTTATGGATGAACCCAACCATCCCCGGCTTAAACAGTACCAACATGCGCATACAAAAAAATGGAGTGAAACAATCAATGCCGCAGATGCATTTGTTATTGTTTTGGCTGAATACAATTTCGGTTTCCCCGCGCCAATAAAAAATGCCATTGATTATTTGTACAACGAGTGGATGAACAAACCAGTTGCTTTTGTAAGTTATGGCGGTGTTTCCGGCGGACTGCGTGCCACGCAAATGTTAAAGCAGGTAGTTAGTGCAGTGCACATGATGCCGGTTACTGACCAGGTAAATATTCCTTTCTTTACAAAACTTATTGACGACAAGGGCATATTTCAACCGGGTGAAGCAATCACAAAATCAGCAGAAGTAATGCTGGAAGGATTGGAACGCTGGAGTGAGGCTTTGAAAACAATGCGAAACAAATAAACAGAAAGCACTTCGGTGCTTTTTTTTATACCCCGACTGTTTATCTTTGATCGTAAACCACAGGCAACTGATGGCCCACAAGCCATGCAAGGAAGGTGTTAGTGGCATCAAACCTCGTGAAATATGGATGTTTTTAAACAAGAGAAATAAATAATTCTTTTGCCAGGGGGTACATCAATTCCAAATATCGCCCCGGTGAGATATTTGATAAAAGTATAACTGCACATTTACTGTTTCGGTTAGCCAGTACAGAAGCGCCATAACCGCCGGTGCCGCCATTGAGTCCTTGCATCAGGATGTTTTCTGGCATAATATGGAGTTGGTACCAACCCAGATTACAACTTTGCAACTGGTTTATGGGGAAGGTTTCAGTTGCCTGCAGATTGGCAGCCGCGTTGTTGGCATCGCAAATCATGATGGCAAACCTTGCCAGGTCTTCTGCCGTAGAAATAATACCCAAACAGCCATTGAGCACTCCCCCATCCCAGTGGCAACAAAAATTGTCATTTTCATCAATTCCCCGCACCATTTCAGTTTGTACTTCGCGCACATCAAACGTTGAATGGTACATCTTCAAAGGAATAAAGATGCGCTCCCTTACAATTTCGGCAAAAGGTTTTCCTTCTATCTTTGAGATAATATAGCTCAACAAGCCCGCTCCCAGATTGGAATAAAGATGTTTCTCCCCCGGCTGGCTATCTAAACGCAGGTTTTTAGTCAGATAAGCAATAAGTTGGTGCTCCGTATAGTTCTTAAAAGGGTTTTCCATATCGAAGTTTGGTTGCGTATCGAAATCGTGCGGCATCCGTTGAACACCGGCAGTATGCAGGGCCAGCTGTTTCAGGGTAAAGGATGGCGAGTTTAACAAGGGGAAGGGAAGATACTTTTGTGCAGGATCGTTTGGATGAACTTTTTTTTCAATGATCAATTGGGCCAGCACATTACCGGTAAATGCCTTGGTAACAGAGCCAATTTCAAAAGCAGATGAATAATTGTCGATATTGTCTATAGTTCCATTCTGCCGGATCATTCCACAATAACTCACCTGTTTATTTCTTACAAGTGCTATTGATACCTGGGTTTTATCAGGCAGACTATTCAACGCGTCTGCTATTTTTTTAAATATCATAGATAGCAAAAATATAGCATTACGCAGTTATGGCGCTATTTGGGCTACTACAAATCATCTACAGATTTATTTTCTTTTATGCTGTTGTCAAATAAGTTTTTTCGTTTACCCAACAAGTGAAGATCTGATAAAAATGTTTTTAAAATGGGTGAAATATTGTGAATGATTTGAGACATACTATCGGTAGATTTAATCTATTGTAAAACCATTTAAAACCTTAAAGTATGACCACACGTCACATGGGAAAATTGAAAGCAACAACTATGCTTTTTTTATCCGCCGTTTTACTGCTGATTGCATCCTG
>CBIMFG010000264.1:0-6205 GCA_966243125.1 uncultured Niastella sp. | reverse complement strand
ATTATACCAGGGCAATTCATTGTTTATATAGCCTTCCACAATCAGCTGGGGCTGGTTGTTCTTTAAAGCGATATCAAAATTACGTTCGCACGAAACGAATGCCACCATCATCAAAATCAGCAGGGATCTATGTACGTTTCTCATTCGGTTAAAATTTAAAGTTCCAGGTAATGCCGGGCAAAATGGGAAACAGAAAAACCTGTTTGCCCTGAATGGTACGTTCGTCTTCATCGGCATCTATGTAAATGAAATAGGGATTGCGCCGGTTGTATACGTTGTACAAACTGAACACCCAGTTGCTTTTAAAACGCCTGGAGGTTTGCGGGCGCGGGGTAAAAGTAAAGGCAATGTCAACGCGATGGTAAGCGGGCATGCGGTAGTCGTTGATCTTATCGTATTGACTGATGTTTGTAAAAATGGGTTGCCGGTCCTGGGCATTGTAACCCACGTTGTATACAAACCGGCCGGTGGGCATGGTCAATGCATTGCCGGTTCCATAAACAAAAACACCGCTGGCCTCCCAGCGTTTACCGAGCCTGTAGTTGGCCACTACGCTTAGGTCGTGCGTACGATCGTACCGGTAAGGAAATGGTTTGCCTTCGTTCATATCGGCAAAGGTGCGTTCGGCGCGACTTAGGGTATAACCGATCCAGCCGGTAAGCTTGCCGGTTTTCTTTTGTATAAACAGCTCCAGTCCATAAGCACGGCCGCTGCCAAAGATCATCTCGCCTTCCAGGTTCTGGTTTAACAGTAAACGCGCGCCGGGTTTAAATTCCAGCTGGTTGTTCATGGTTTTGTAATAGGTTTCCACGCTGGCTTCGTAACGCCCATTGCCAAAACCTTTAAAGAAGCCTGCGGCTACCTGTTCTGCCTTGCCTGGTTTTATAAGCCTGCTGGCAGGCACCCACAGATCGCTGGGGAAGGTAGCGGCGCTGGTGGTGGCCAGGTGCAGGTATTGAATGGTACGGGTATACGATAATTTTATACTGGCTGCATGGGGCAGTTTGTATAATACATTTATGCGGGGCTCAGGATATTGATAGCGGGCAATGCTTTGTCCCCTTTTATAATAGGCTGTTTCGCCGGTTGGGGCGCCGTCGGGCCCATAGATCACCTGCCCGGTAGGGCCCACCTGGTTAAAATAACTGTAGCGGATGCCCGCAACCAGGTTCAGCCTGCTGGTAACATCAACATCGGCACTTACATATCCGGCCGCTTCGCGTGCAAACTGATCATTGATCTGTGATTGAAACTCCTGAAAGCCGGCACTGGCGCTGCCTGCACCGGGCTTGAACTTATGCCAGGTATATTGCAGGCCGCCCTTCCACCGTAACCAGTCTGTTGAGGTGTATACCCAATCGTCTTTTACCGTATGATCGGTAAGGCCCGATGAAAAGATAAAACCATTGGTGGCAAATGCAACGCGGCTGTTTAAATTAAAATCGTTTCGTACCAGCGATAATTCGTGCCGCCATTTTCTGTGTAATTGTTGTTTCCAGGTAAGCCCAACTATGGTATTGCCCCAGATGGCATTAAACTCGCGGCTGGGGCCATCATTGTCATTATCGCTAAAGGTGAAGTCATCTTTGCCCAGGTAGAAAGTAAGGAACAGCGCGTTTTTATTGTTGATGACAAAGTCGGCCTTGGCGTTTATGTCGTAAAAGAAATAGCCATTGCGGCCAATGCTGTCGGGCGCAATTACCCGGGCCACCTGGTCAATATAAGTACGGCGGGCGCTGATCACAAAGGACGCGCGTTTTTTTATCAACGGCCCTTCGAGCGAAAGCCGGGAAGAGATGAGACCGATGCCGCCACCAAATTTCAGGGAGTCTTTATTGCCATCGCGGGTGTTTACCGAAATAACGCTGCTTAACCGGCCGCCATATTCGGCCGGCATGCCACCTTTTATTACTTCAATATTTTTTACTGCATCGCCGTTGAAAACGCTGAAAAAGCCGAGGAGGTGATTGGGATTGTATACCGGAATACCATCGAGCAACACCAGGTTTTGATCGGGCCCGCCGCCCCGCACATAAATACCGGCACTGGCCTCGCCTCCATTTTTAATTCCGGGCAACAGGGTTATTATTTTTAGCGGATCTACCTCGCCCAAAATTACCGGAAGCTTTTGGATCTGGTCTATCTCCAGACTGTGCACACTCATTTGGTTGCGCAGAATATTTCGACTACCGGTTATATGAACACTATCCAGGACTTTGATAGTATCGGTACGAGGAGGTTGGGAGAAACTATTCTTGTTTATCAGTATCAACAACACCATTACTAAAAAAACGAATATTTTGCTGGCAGGCTTCTCCACTACTCCGTATTTTCCTGTTAAGATACGTTAAACTTATTTGCCGGGAAGCAGAAAGCCTGCCTCTTAATGAGACAGGCTTTCTGAAAGTAGTTGTAATTCTTGTTTAATGCTGAACCAGCATGCGGGTTATTTGCCGGTTGGCGCCATTGGTTTCAATGGTGTATACACCGGGTGCTAAACCAGCAGTGGAAATTCTTACCTGCTGCACGCCTGCGCCTATGGTCTTTTGCATTACCTGTACGCCGGCGGCGTTATATATTTTTATACTGGTAGCTCTTACCTCTTTTGAAATAAACAATAAGGCATCGGCATTTACCGGGTTGGGTATGAGCGCTACGGCCGGATTGCCATTTTCCTTGAACACAACAGTTTTCACCGGCGAATACGTAAACCTGCCATCCAGGTCATTCATTTTAATGCGGTAGTAATTCTTACCAATCACCGGATTGTTGTGCATGTAATTGTAATCGTTGCTGTTCTCGTTATGGGCGTTTATATTTCCGAGGTTGTTCCAGCCAACGGCATCTGCACTCCATTCAATACTAAAATCTTTTACATCTATTTCAGAAACCGTTTTCCAGTCAAGCGCTACCTGTCCACCAACGGGGTTGGTATTAAACCAAAGCAGGGTAAGCGGCAGTGCGTGTTCCATTTTTACATATACCGGTACGGCTGAACTGTCGATGAGTACGCCCACGGCATTGTACACACCGGAGCGCATGATTTCGCCGCAGCCATTGGCGCGTACAATCTCATCAATATACCAGCCTTCTACCCCACCGCCGTTATCTGTTTCGCTGCGGAACCTGAATCTTACCGGTGCAGTACCCAGTGACGACACGTTCACCAGCGTTTGCATAAAGCCTTTGCTGTTGCCGGTATAAGCTCTGCGGCGAGGTAATAAAGTGGAAGCATCCATGGTATCGCTGTAACGGCCATTCAGGAACAATGGCGAAGCATCGAGCCAGGTAGCGCCATTATTGATTGAATATTCCACTACACCGCCATCATAATTAGACTCTGTACGATAGTTATGCCAGAAAGAAAGAATGCTAAGTGGTTTGGCGGCAGTAGTAGTTGTATTCACCGAGGTTAGCAGCGCGGTTGTTGGTACCTGATATTCGGCGGCATACCAGGAGGACATGCCTGATTTGGCCCTTACCGTGGAAGGCAGCCAGGCTGCTGTACCTAAAGAGCCTGAGGAGGTGAAGCCACCCACCGTTTGGTTATCGCGGTTATCGTTCAGTACCGAGTCAACGCTACAACCTGCACCCGGTGCTTTTAAGGTAATGGAGAAATTTTTTGATTCACCCGATGCAAAGGTAGTTGCCGGGTAGGTGAGCACATTACCAACAAGCGTACCCGCTGGCACACTGCTTACATAGGTAAAGCCGGCCGGAATGGTATCTCTAAGTGTAAAGATGGCCGCCTGACAGTTACAGGTTGCGGTGCGGGTAAACGTATAATCTGTATTGGTGTTTACTATTACCGGTAATGATTTGGTTATAATAATTCCAGGTGGTACATCAAACGCTGGTGTTTGGTCGGTACCCGAGTTGGAAGAGCCTTGTCTGGCGCTGTACCCCATCCCTCTTCGGGCAAAGGCATTCCAGATGGCGCATTTATGACTAAACCCGTACAAAATGGAATCTGCCGCTAAAATAGCATTGCGCGCATCAATGAAACCGGGTAAGCAGGGTTGCAGCTTCATACCGGTTACTACCAGGTTCATGGCAATGGTGTTTCCACCGTTGCCGGCACTGTTATATAAATTGGGGGTGATGGCGTTTTGTTGTTGAATGATATTCCAGGTCATATCCCACAGGGCGCTGCACCAGATCTCGCCAATGGCATGGGCCTGCGGGTTGGAAGCCATGTACGCATATGTGAGCGGATTGACGCCCATATCGGTTGTATACGGCGCCCGGCGGATGCCTGCACCCGTTGTCGTTTGTCCCAACGCGTAGGTGCCTATTGGTCTTGGTTTAGGACCATCATTTATTTGCGCGGTTGCCCAGTTGGTGGTCATCATCAGACTCATATAATCGCTCCAGCCTTCCCCACCCTGTTCTACGTTACCCAGGCAACTGGCGCCAAAAGGACCGCCGGTTAACCGGGTTGAAATGCCATGGCCGTATTCGTGGCAAATAATGCCATTGTCCAGATCGCCATCGAGGTAAATGCCTGTACTGATAGTGGCGTTCACGGTTTGATTGGCATTCAGCTGGGCGATGATAGCGTTACCGGTATTCAAGGTGACTACAATAACCGGCACCGTAATAGTTGGATCAACGCCGCCGATGTTACCTAAGGTATTACTGGTTAAATATACGATCACGGCAATGGCGCCTGCATTTTGTGCATTTTTCACCTTGTAGGCATAGGTAGTACAGCCAATGGCGGTGTTACCCGTACCATCTATCATGGCAATGTTGCCGGCAATAGCTGCTGCATTGCTTGCCAGTGTACAGCCCTGATGAATAGTGCCTGCGGCATTGTCGTTATACAATACAATTTTTCCGGTTACGGGGCCAACATCCATCAATTTATTGGGAGCCGTGAATGCGTTTTCAAGCGCCGTATAATTGCCGGCAATAGCCAACGGTGAAGTAATAGCGAATTTGGGCGGAGCGGTCCAAAGGAACATTTCCATTTGTCCGTTGATGCCATCTGGTGGCGGTGTGAAATAAGCATTGTTAAAAGTTAGGCTATCCTGGGCCTGGGCCAGTACCTGATCGCTGCCGTAGCCGCCGCGGCCTAAATTATTTGTTTGAAAGTTACCGGCTGCTTCTGTAAAACCATATTGATAGCTTACGTCGTGCATGAGGTTGTTCCAGTAAAACAGGTTGTCGATGGCAGCCTTTTTACTTTGTACATCACGCCAGGGTTGTTGCGCGGTATTAACGTTATGAATAAACGTAAGGTCGGGCGCGGGTGTAGTGGAGGTGTCTGACCAGTTTATGACCGCATCAGCCGTATCATTGGCCCGCCGGTCTAAAAAGGCATGTACGTTATTGCCGCGGGTATAGGTGTAATTTTCTATATTGTCTGAATGCCATCCCAGCGTGGTAGCGTCATTGGAAGCGCCAGCCTTTAACCAGGGAGCAAACTCATTGTTAAACGATCCGTGTATGGGGCTTTCGTAAGGGAATGGGATCACCCGATAGGTGGCTGATGTTGCAGGCGGCGGCGCCGGCAATGGGGTTTGAACCGGGTTAATATTGCTGCCCTGATAATTAAAAACCGAAGTGGGCAGGTCAGTGACATGTATCATCACCGATTCCGGCTTTTTTTCGCTTACCGTCCAGTTGTCTTTTTCAATAAACTCACCGGTTTGCGCATCGATGCGAATGTTCCACCAGTCGATACTGTCTTTCAGGTGAATGTTTACGTTCCAGGTAAGTGTTATCTTTTGTTTGTCATCGGAGGCGGTCCAGTACAACGTAGTTTCAATGGGCCGACGGGCAATGGTACTGGCATTTACCTGGTATTTTTTTTCGGCGGCGAAATTATCTTTCGCTGTAGATAAGGGCGCCAGCTCATTTAAATGCAAATGCCGTAAGGCACTGCGAACAGCATCCACATTGGTGCGGGATGCAAAGGAACTGCTGGCTTTTTTGGAAATGTTGTTTACAAAACTACCCGACGCATATTGCAAACTGCCATCTATAAAGGCAGCTGTAATAATGGTGTTGTACACTTTTATCTGCTGGTATTCCTGCTGCAGATAAACATAGGTAACGTGGGTGGTTTTGTCGGTGTAAGCATGCATAATGGCTGCATCCTTTACATCTGTTGGTGTTATACCGAGGCGTGCTGCATTTTTAAGGAGCAAGGGGCGGTATGTTTCCAGGTTATTGTCCTGGGCTATGGCTATACTGGATA
>CBIMFG010000263.1:0-6208 GCA_966243125.1 uncultured Niastella sp. | reverse complement strand
ATGCCTGATTGGTGAAGTTTTTTGGTATCAGGTTAAGATAGGCCTCAAGCCTTTTGTTATCTGATTTTTTATAAAGCGTCTTTTTTACCTCAATAGAGGACTGGTGTCTGAGAAAAGCTTCGATATAATCTTTTACATCACGGCTGCTTAAGAGAGCAGGATTGTTAAAGTCAGTCAAATGCCTGTCCAGTCTCTCTTGTGTTACATGAGATAACTGTACTTTTACCCCGGTGTGCGTTTCATGAAAATACGGAAAGTCCAGGATCATCCTGTCAAAAAAGAAATCAATATCCCTTTGTTCTTCCAATATGAATTTTACATCTGCATAGTTGCGCTTTTCCTTATAGTTTATAAGATTTTCTGTGAAAATAGAACGCAGGGAATCGATTATAAAAAGGAATTGTTTCTCAGGCAGCGAATAGATCCTGGAACGGTTGGGATAGTAGTAATCTGAAAATTTATTGCTGATCGTCTTTTGTATTGAATAATACTTTTCACGCAATGAGTCTTTATCTGATTGTTGTTGGGCATAACCCGACAGAGAGACTGTCAAGAGAAATGTAAAACAGGTTCGTATCATTTTGTATAATTAGCCATTTTAGACAGTAATGCTTAAACGTAAGATATATTATTGCTGCCATTAAAGAAAGAATGATCGTGTTTGATACGTCCTCAGTTTCAGGATTCAGATTTATTAAAAAGACTTAATCGTCTGATTGGAACATTTATCGTAATGTTACATCCAGGCGTTCGGCAAAACTATCATCCAGTGGAAGTACATTATATTTTGCTGCCGCTGCCATAAACAGGTCCTGCAATTCACGCAATCTTTTGGGTTCTTTGGCTGCCCTGTCATCTGCCTGGCAAAAATCTTCCATTATGTTATACAATTCCCATACGTCTGTATCAAACGAATAGGTTCCTGACGTTTCCCAGGGCAAACGGCCATGGCGGCAACAGGCGATCCGACCTTTCGTTATAAAATATCCCAAGCCTTTAGCTGAAACTTGTGAATCTTCATTTTTGATCTAAATCATTTCCACCGTTGTTTTTTATCATACTTCCCGCATGCACTCTATGGTATCTTCAATAAACGGATTACAATAAAAATCGTGTCTTGTTTTGGTTAATTATCATATTGTGTTCCTTATGCCTTTTTCTATGCTGGTTACTGGCTTCACCGGTTGAACTGGAAATAGATACAGTAAACGCCTATGCAGGCTTCCATTGGTCGAATATTGGAAGTGTTTGTGTATGGTATGACAATGAATGGTGGTTAAGTTTTCAGCTTTTCTTTTTTAGAAAAACAATACCATTTTCTAAAATAAAAAAAAGACCCAAAAAGGCAACAGCCACACCGGCAAAAAGAGAGCAGCATTCAAAACCCAAAAGCATATTTAAAAAAGTAATACAGGTGATCGGAACATTACAGGTAACTGAATGGCAGCTTGCTATTGATTCGGGCAGGTTTGATTTGAACGCCCGGTTATACCCTTTAAATTTTCTGTCATGCACTTCTGGTCACCTGTTTATTAATTTTCATGGTAACAATTATCTAATAGCAAAACTCAGGGGGCGGCCCTGGAAAATAGTGTTTGCCTTTATAAAATAATTTATTTACCAAAAATTTAAAATCATGTCAGTAAACCTTGATGAATCAGTAAAGCAGCTTACTGATTTTCTAAAAAATGAAGCGAAAACAGAAACAGTTGTAGGGCAATCTTTTCAGTTGGGAGAATTCACCTGTGTACCGGTTATCAGGTTTGGGTTAGGGCTTGGCTATGGCGGTGGCGAAGGGAAAGGCAAACAACCCGGCAAAGGCGATGGTGAAGGAATGGGTGGTGGCGCCGGTGGCGGCCTGGGACTTGATCCGATTGGATTTCTTGTAACCCGCGGCGATCAGATCTCTTTTATTTCAACACATAACAGCAAAGGCCTTAGCGCTGCGTTTGAAAAATTGCCCGAGGTAATGGAAAAAATGTTTGACAAGAAAAAAGATCAAAGATCAGAAACACCTGTTTAACCATGAACCAGTTCGGATGACTCAAGAGCCTTTGCATTCAAAAGGCTCTTTTTTAATTGGCAATCCTTCCATCTACCATTTCAAGTATGCGGTTCGATTTGCGGGCAAAGTCGTGATCGTGTGTAACAGTGATAATGGTATTGCCTGCCTGTGTAAGCTCATTGAAGATATTAAAGATAATGGCTGTATTGGCAGAATCGAGGTTGCCGGTTGGTTCATCTGCCATAATGATCCTGGGATTGTTTATCAATGCGCGGGCAATGGCCACCCGTTGCTGCTGGCCACCGGATAATTTGCCCGATAACTTGTGTGCGTGTTCATGCATGTCTACCTGCTTCAGTTTCTGCATGGCAGATTGCGCTATCTCCTTATGGTTATACTTCCCCAGTTTCAGGGCCGGGATCATCACATTTTCCAGGGCCGTGAATTCAGGCAATAGAAAGTGGAACTGGAATACAAACCCGATGTGTTCATTACGGAAATGCGCCATGGCATTTTCAGGTAAACCGGTTACCCGGGTACCATTTATTTCAAGGGCGCCTTCGTAATCTGTATCAAGCGTAGATAATAAATACAACAGCGTAGATTTGCCACAACCCGATTTGCCCATAATGGAAACGAATTCACCTTCCTTGATCACCAGGGAAATATTATGCAATACCTGAAAATATTTATTAAGCCTTTCGGCTTTCAACACATCCTGTTGCATACAATTATTTTATCCTCGTAATATGGCCACCGGGTCTATCCGGGATGCCTTCAGTGCCGGAAGTAAGCCGGCCAAACCCGTGGTAGTTAAACCAAAGATCAGTCCTGTCACATAGTAACTGGTATTGAAGTTCACCGGAAAATGTTTAATAATAATAATATATTCATCTTCGGGCCAGGGCACCTTGGACAAGCCATACGATAAAAGAAAACCCAGTAACAGGCCGGCCATGGCGCCTATGAGTCCGATGATGAGGGACTGCGATAAAAAGATCTGCACAATATCTTTTCTGGCAAAACCTTCGGCCTTCAGGATGGCGATGTCTTTCATTTTGCCGATGATCACCATATTCATAATATTATAAATGCCGAAACCTGCTATCAGCAGCAAGGTAAAACTTAAGATATAGGTAAACGTATCCCTAATGAGGTTACCGGCTTTTACAGAGGCATTCACCGTTTCCCAGTCTTCAGCCCGGTAATCGTATTTCCTGGCCAGCAGGGGTGCAAGCCTGGCTGCGTCTTTCATATCTCTTAATTTCAAACGGATATCGGTGATGTAGTCGCGGCTTTTACCCAATAACTGTTGCATGGACGTGAGGTTTACATATGCCTTGTACTCATCCATAGTGGCAATACCGAATTTAAAGGTGCCCACCACTCTGAACCGTAACCGCGTGCCCGATGGCGCCGTGGCGGTTACCAGGTCGCCCGTGCTTACATTTAATTTATTGGCCAGCTTATAACCCAGCAATATGCCATTGTTTGTCTTCAGCAGGTTTTCAGGCTGGCCGCCGGTCATTTTGCCCGACAAACCAAACAGCCGGTCTTCTTCCCGGATGTTTACGCCATCTAACTGAGCGCCCAGTTGAACAGGCCCGTAATTAAAGAGAATCTGCGTGGAAACCAGTGGAGAAACGACCTGTATGTCATTGTTTTTCTTCAGGTCTTCAATGATGCCTGGTGCGTTCTTCAGGTTCAGGTTTATTTGTTTGGGTCGTGGGTGGCGAACAATGATCCAGTTCTTTTTCGCGTCAAAGAATTTGCCGGCCACAGAGGAAGCGTAATCTGTTTTATAATCGTTATAAATGCGGATGTCTGGTGTAACGGACAGCATGATGTCTTCAAAAAAATCATTCATGCCCTTCATAAAACTCATCATCAGTATAAACATCCCAATGCCAAAAGTTACTCCCAGCATGGCTACAATGGTTTGCCGTTTGCGCGACAACAGGTGTACGCTCATGATCTTCAGGTTCACCGGCGTTATCATGGCTCGTTGTTTTCGGTGTTCAACACTACCGGTGTTCTTTCATTCAACCCGGCTGTTACTTCTACATGTTCCAGTGTGGCAATGCCTGTTTGTATGCCGATCTTTTTCCTGTTCTTTTTCAGCTGCACCCAAACACTATCGTTCCCTGCCAGCGCATTGCGCGGCAATACCAGCGCCTTCGTTTTCTTTTGTATAATGATATTGGCTTCTACCGAGCTATGAATAAAAGTAGGGGGCGGCTTTTTCGCAAACAAGGCATCTACCCGAAATGTCTGGTCCTGTTCATTCATGACGGGGAAGATGTACGATATCGTTGCCTCGTAAGTAGTATTTCCCGTTACATCGGTTTGCAGCAACACCTGCTGACCGGTTTTTATTCTGTTGATGTCCTGCTGGTCAACCGCCAGGCGGATCACCAGGTCGCCCTGATCGCCCATTAAGGCTACTACCTCATTGGTATAAACCGTTTCACCGGATTCTTTGAACGTTTGGTATACTACCCCGTCATGATCACTTCTGATAAAATATTCTTTCAGTTCTTTGCCTGCGGCCGTAAGCTGGCTGCGGGCGTTGCTATACGAAACTTCGAGATCGTTCAATGCCGAATGGTACTTTTGTTCGGCTATCTTCTGCTGATTCAGGGAAACCTGGTAGGTGGTATAGATATTTTCCAGGTTGCTTCTGGTGCCTATGTCCTGCGCAAACAGGTTTTTATACCGGTAATAGGTAATGGAATCATTGCTGCATCTCAGGGCCGCATTCTGCAAGGCCAGTTTAAGGTCTTTCAACAAAGGAGATTGTTCCGAGAGATTGGCAGCAATGTTCCGGTAATTTGTAAGGGCTGCCTGGTACCTTTCATTGGCAGCCTCATTGTTCACCACAAACAGCAATTGCCCTTTTTTTACGGAATCTCCATCCCGCACCAGCTTTTTAAGTATGGTGCCATTGCTCAGGGCTGCCAGTTTGTATTCATTTCCGGAAACGATCTTTCCGGAGGCATATACTGTTTCAATGATGTCTTTTTTTTCAGGATAGATCACCGTTACCTGGTTACAACCCATCATCCAGAACAATGTGATGGTTAATGAGCCCAATTTCATAATCATATAAAACACTTTGATGATTACCAGCACTACCGGTTGGCGATAAATACCGGCAGCTTATGATCACGTATCACGTCTGAAACAAAGCTTTTGTTCAACATCATTGAAACGGCCGACCGGCCAAACGACCCGCATACAACCATGCTTCCTTCCCTGTTACTGCTCCATGATGCAAAATGTTTTTTGGGGTCTACGCCCAGTTTAAACAATGTAAGATCGGTAAAATGCCGGCTGCATAGTTCCTCAATACTCTGCTGTTCGGGCAACAACTCTTCATCACTGGCTGTGGCGTAGAGCAATAATGTTTTATTACCGGTGAATTCAGGAAACAGGTAAGCAAATTGTTTGATGGCATATACCGAAGATTCACCGCCATCATATGTAAGGATGTTCATATCGGGAAATTGATAATGTTCAGGCACTACCAGTACCGGACATTCCGCGTTGTGGATGGCATCTTTCAGATAAACGTTTGGTTCGTTTACTCCTATATACTTGTAAAATGATTCACTCCCTATTATCAACAGGTCGGCAAAGCGGGTTTCCTGCTTTAAGCCGGGTAAGGCAAAATCTGTAAAATCTTTGTGCACCCTGTATTCAATGCCATTCAGGTGGCACAGCGATTTAAAACGTTCAATATTTTGTACCACCATTTCGGCATTTTCGTCTTCCATAAGTGGAATAACCACACCGGTACCGGCGGCAGCAGCAGAATAACTCCATAACGCCGAATAATCGACCTGGGGCAGAAAAATACCGCTGAGCAAAATGGGTGAAAGTTCATTCATTTTACGTGCAAACTCAAAGGCGCCTTCGCTGAACTGGGCGCCATCAAAAGCAACAATTATCTTTTTCATTTGATTAGTATTAATGTGATGGTATGAAGTTATGTGAACTGCCAGTTAAAGGAATTGACTTTAAACAGGGATGGGAATGATACTGATCAAAAGGCAGCAAGGCATTGTCAACCAGTTTACGCACTTCCCTGACAACTCTCATCCCGCTGTATGACGTGGGTTTTCGAAACCTGGCAACAGCCTGTAGTATATTCGGGATACCATTAAAAAAACACTATATGCGACGGGCTTACAAATTATTGAC
>CBIMFG010000262.1:0-6232 GCA_966243125.1 uncultured Niastella sp. | reverse complement strand
CGCCAACTGGTGAATCCTTTTTTTACAGGCGGCGAAGTGCTGAGCATTTCTTACCCAACCAATACCATGTAGGAAGATGATAAAATGATGAGCATGCGGGGGAACAATCCGCATTTTTCCCGCGCCACCGTGCACCATGAACTCATTGCCGGTCATCACCTGCAGGGGTTTATGAATAACCGGTATAAAGCTTATAGAAATTTTGATACGCCTTTCTGGATCGAAGGCTGGTCGTTATACTGGGAAATGGTATTGTGGGACCTGCATTTTCCGCAATCGCCCGAAGATCGTATAGGCATGTTGTTTTGGCGTATGCACCGATGTGCACGCATTATTTTTTCATTGAATTATCACCTGGGAAAATGGACGCCCCAGCAATGTATAGATTTCCTGGTTGACCGCGTAGGACACGAACGGGCCAATGCCGAGGGCGAAGTGCGCCGGTCGTTTATAGGTAATTATGGTCCGTTGTATCAACTGGCCTATATGATTGGCGGATTGCAATTCTACGCTATGAAAAAAGAACTGGTTGACAGCGGCAAAATGACCTGGCAGCAATACCATGATGCTGTAATGCACGAAAACGCCATGCCGGTTACGATGGTTAGGGCTATTCTTACTAACCAGGCGATACCAAAAGACTATAAGGCAGATTGGAGGTTTTATAAATGAAAAATGAAGAATGAAAAACAGAGAAATGAGGACGGAAGAAATGTTGAATGTCGAATATTGAATAATGAATGTTGAAGTGAAAACCCAAAACAAAGAACTAAGAACAAAGAACTAAGAACATAGAACTAAGAACATAGAACGAAGAACTCTGAACTCTGAACTCGGAACTCTGAACCTGGAACTCTGAACTAAAAGCCTGTTCAGTAATGAAAAAACTAACGCTATTACCATTGCTCTTGTTGTTCACTGGATATACATATAGCCAATCGTATGTTCCCGAAAAACAACAGCCCAAAATGAAAGTAAAGCCAGTAGTACCGGTAAAGGCCTACAGCTTCAACTTACAGGATGTGCAGTTGCTGGATGGTCCGTTTAAAAAAGCGATGGAAGCAGATGTGCGTTATTTACAGGCGATAGAACCCGATCGGCTGCTGGCCGACTTTCGCGAACATGCGGGACTAAAAGCAAAAGGTGCGCACTATGGTGGCTGGGAGCACAGCGGACTGGCAGGTCATACGCTGGGGCATTATTTATCGGCCTGCGCCATGCATTATGCCGCATCGCACGATAAACAGTTTCTCGATAAAGTAAATTACATCGTTGACGAACTGGCCGAATGCCAGCCTAAACGCAATGGCTATGTGGGCGCCATTCCCAAAGAAGACAGCATGTGGGCCGAGGTGGAAAAAGGCAATATCCGTTCGCGGGGTTTTGACCTCAACGGCGCCTGGTCGCCGTGGTACACCGTGCACAAGATCATGGCCGGACTGCTGGATGCCTATTTATATTGCGATAATAAAAAGGCATTAACGGTTGAAACCGGTATGGCCAACTGGACGGCTCACCTGCTGCGCAACCTGCCCGACAGTACGCTGCAACGCATGTTGTTTTGCGAATACGGCGGTATGAACGATGTGCTGGCCAACACCTATGCCCTCACCGGCGAAAAGAAGTATCTTGATCTTTCCTATAAATTCCACGACAAACGCATTCTTGATTCTCTGGCCTTGCAAAAAGACATTCTGCCCGGTAAACATTCCAATACCCAGATCCCAAAGGTGATTGGTTGTATTCGCCGCTATGAATTAACAGCCGGTGATAAAGACAAAACCATTGCGGATTTCTTTTGGCAAACTGTGGTGAATGATCACACCTATGCACCGGGTGGCAACAGCAATTACGAATACCTGGGCCCGGCACACCAACTGAATGAAACGTTGACCGATAACACCATGGAAACCTGCAATACCTATAATATGCTGAAGTTGACCCGGCATTTGTTTGCTTTGCAGCCGACCGCCCACCTCATGGATTATTACGAACGCGCTTTGTACAATCACATTCTGTCGTCGCAAAACCACAGCACGGGTATGATGTGTTATTTTGTGCCGCTGCGTATGGGTACGCAAAAGGAGTTCAGCGATTCGTTCAACACGTTTACCTGTTGTGTAGGCTCGGGTATGGAAAACCATGTGAAGTATGGCGAAAGCATTTATTACCAGGGGGGCAATGGCAGCCTGTATGTGAACCTGTTTATTGCCTCGCGGTTAAACTGGAAAGAAAAAGGCGTGGTAATTGAACAACAAACGCAATTGCCCGAAAGCAACTGGGTACGGTTTGCCATTAAAGCTACCCGACCAGTAGCGTTTACCCTGCGCATTCGAAATCCCTACTGGTCAAAACAGGGTAGTTGGCTAGCCGTGAACGGAAAAGAGCAAACGAATCTGCAGCCAGATGCCGATGGGTACTTTACCATTACGCGAACCTGGAAAACAGGCGATGCGGTGCTCTTTAAACCCAACCTGCATTTATATACCCAGGCCATGCCCGATAATCCCAACCGCCTGACAGTGTTTTACGGTCCGGTAGTACTGGCAGGTGTATTGGGCAATCAGGAACCCGACCCGGTTACCGGTATTCCGGTGCTGGTATCAACAGCAACGGATCCGGCCAGTTGGTTAAAACCCGATAACAGTCAGCCGCTGGTTTTTCATTCGGTAAATACCGGTCAACCGCAGGAGGTTACGCTGAAACCATTCAACCAGGTACAAAAAGAATTTTACAGTGTATACTGGGACCTGTTTACGCCGCAAAGCTGGAGCGAACAACAAAAACTGGTTGAGGCCGAACGCAAAAAGCGGCATGAGCTGGAAGTTAAGACGGTTGATCTGCTGCGCCTGGGCGAAATGCAGCCCGAACGCGATCATGAATTTACCGGCGACAAAATAAATACCGGCGAAGACCATACCCGAAAATACCGGCTGGCGCTTGCAGGCGGTTATTTTTCGTTTACCCTGAAGGTAGATCCGGAGAAAACAAACAACCTGTTGTGCACTTACTGGGGAATGGATAACCGGGGTCGAACATTCGATATTCTGGTAAATGACGTAAAGATCGCCACCGAAGACCTGAATAAGTATAAGGCCAGTAAGTTCTACGATATTGTTTATCCCATTCCATTGGAGGTTACAAAAGGAAAACAGCAGGTAAAGGTAACCTTTGTACCTGCTGCTCACAATATGGTTGGGCCGCTTTATGGGGAAGTGAGGGTTATACGGGAATAGTTCCAAGTTCCCGGTTCAGAGTTCTATGTTCTTAGTTCTATGTTGGCGCTGCCGCGGACGGGGTGTATTGCTTAAAGCTTACGGCTTATAGCTTACAGCTTATAATTTACCAAACTGTTTCACCAGATTAACACCACCTACCTGCACCCTCAGCACGTACAATCCTTTCGGTAACATTGAAACCCCCACCGATCTAACATTCAACCCTTGCACCAAACTAGCCTGCTGGCTGATCACCGGTTGGCCGGCGATATTATAAACCTGTACGGTAACTGCGGCAGGTGCTTCGCTCAATACTACATAGTTTATGGTAGTAGTAGCCTGCGTAGGATAAACAGTGAACTCTTTGCTGCCGGCGGTATTTTTCAGAATGATCACTGCCGAATAAGTATACATTCCGTTGATGTCAACCTGTTTTATGCGGTAGTAGCTGGTGGCATTGGTATTGTTCTCATTAAAAGAATAGGTATTGCCGGCGCTGCTGCCCGCCTGAATACGGCCGGTTGAGTCAAAACTGCGGCCGTTTACAGAACGCTCCACCACAAAAAAGCTATTGTTCACTTCATTGGCGGTTGACCAGGTAAGGGCTGCCTTATTATCTTTAATAACACCGGTAAAGCTGGTAAAATTAAGTGGTAAAGCGCCGGTTACTATTACCGAAGCAGTTAAGGTGGCCACCTGGCAGCTTGCATTGCTGATGGTAACCGACATGTTTTTGTTGCCGGTAGCGGTCCATTTTACTGCAGGAGTAGCCGAAGTAGAAGTTCCAGGTGTGCTGTTAGCACCCAAACTCCAGTTGTAAGTAATGCCGCTGGAAGGACTGTTACTTACCGAATAGTTATAAGTACTGTTGATCATTGGTGCTATATTTCCGCTGATGGCCAGGTTGGTTTGCGGCTGCATGGTAATATCATCCATAATAACGCCATAGGTAGAGTGGCCGTTGTTATCCATGATATGGGGGTTTACCTGTTTGTCGGTACTGTTGGCAGGCACCGTGAAGGTAAATGTTTCGGTTGTCAAGCTCCAGGTAGTGTTGTTATAGCTTTTGGTGGTATTAACGTAGTTGGTATTGGTGGTAACGCCTCTTACTTTTACCGCAACGCCAGGGTTATTAGGGGTATTAACGTCGGCCCTTCTTGTTGCTTTGAAAGAAAGCACATAGGTAACACCAGGCATGATGCAGATGTTTTGATCAAGGCAACGTTCCATATCTATTTCGGTAACGCTGTTGGCTGAATTGGTTCCACCGTAAGTAGTTTCAGGATTCACTTCTACTGAGCAGCTGGTTGTCCAGCCGGTATTACCATTACTAAAAGAAGAGTTGGTGACCAGGTTTTGCGCCTTTATAAAAAGTGGTAATAAAATGATGGCAACTATTAGGGTAAATTTTGTGTTCATGTTTTGCTGGGTTGAAGGGTTGGGGTTGGTAACTGTTTTCATATTATTGGGAGATTTGCACATGCCGGTATATAGTCCAGTAAGGTGCCAGAATACAACCTGTTTACTATGAATGGTTTAGGCGAGTATGTAAAAGAGACTATTTCCCGGCATGGGATTTTATTCCCGGTATGTTACTGGCCCCATAAAGCCGATGGTAAATGTGTGTAGCCGTTGGTAAGGGTAATTTTGTATTGATTTTTAGCAGGCCTATTAGCGGGCTGAAGAATGGTTCCGGCAACGTTACCGGTATAAAATGGCAGATTATGTTATAGCGCGGGACTGTAATAATTTCAGGTGTTGTTTTTTTGTGCAAACAAGTGCCAGTTGATAGCATGTAAAAAGTATCACATTAGTTCTTATCTTCGACGCCTGTTTTTAACCATGCAATTTTCGGTTATTGGCAAACGGAATATTAAATATCCTATCTGCGCACAATAAACTAATGATTAGTACGGTTAATGGCCAGTTGGTTTTGATATATAGTAAAAGCATCTTTTAAACTACTTATTTATTTATTGAATGGCATTC
Organism: uncultured Niastella sp.; assembly: GCA_966243125.1. Classification (GTDB taxonomy): domain Bacteria; phylum Bacteroidota; class Bacteroidia; order Chitinophagales; family Chitinophagaceae; genus Niastella. The sequence continues at coordinate 1,025 of CBIMFG010000262.1, read as the reverse complement.
CTGGAGAAACATTTGTACGTTAAAAAATCAACCTTACCTAACGCTGGAAAAGGATTATTTACCAAAAAATTAATTCCTAAAGGAACCCGTATTGTAGAATACAAAGGCAGAACAAGAACCTGGAAAGAAGTTCAGGCCGATCTGGACGAAAGCCCTTATATCTACTACGTAAAACGCAATTTTGTAATCGATGCTTTGAACGATAAAAAAGCCCTGGCCCGCTACGCCAATGATGCCCGGGGTTTAGAGCGCGTAAAAAACATTAACAACAACGCCGAGTATGCTGAAGAAGGCACACGTGTGTTTATTGAGGCTACCAAAGATATTCCGGCCGGTGGTGAAATACTGGTAGGGTATGGCCCCGAATACTGGCAGGTAATTCGCCATAACATTCGGGTTGATGAAAAAGAGAAAAAGAAAGCGCTGACCAATGGTACCCAAGTAAACGGCGCCAAAGCCAACGGTAAAAAGGTGAATGGTAAAAAAACCAACGGCGCCAAAGTGAATGGTAAAGCCGCCAATGGCAAAACGGTTCACGCCAAAGTGAATGGTAAAAAGGTAAGTAGGAAAACAGCTTCAAGCCACAAGCTGTAAGCTGCAAGCAATACACTCCGTCGCGGCAACCGCGCCGAAGAACATAGAACTCATAACAGAGAACTATGAACTCTGAACTTGGAACCTGAAACTTGTAACCTGTAACAGCTGCTTAAGAAGCAATAGCTACACGTTACTTCATCAGCTTTTCTATAAAAAGATTAACCACTTCAACCAGGATAAGGATAATTATGATCCACTCCAGCACAATGCTGTTCCTGTATTGAAGCAAGTCTTTAAATAAGTCGAGGTTTTCCTTTACAATTTCCAAACCCTCGCGGATAGTTCTGAACCGGGCCTGCAGGTCGAATGTTCTTTTCAGACCAATGTCGAGCCGGTTCAGATTCTCATCTTCCCAGGTTTCTTCAGGTGAATCAAAAATATACAGGTTGGCCTCAATGCGGTTCTTGAGGTTTATCGTACGGCCAATA
>CBIMFG010000261.1:0-6242 GCA_966243125.1 uncultured Niastella sp. | reverse complement strand
ACAGCAATTATCAGCGAACTAAAAACCATGGTTGTTGATTCTAAAAGAAACTGCCATATACTGCCTTTTCTTTCTGTTCCCAGCATTTTTCTTATACCCACTTCTTTTGCCCGGTTTGCTGAACGGGCTGTGGTGAGGTTCATAAAATTGATGCAGGCAATGAGTAAAATAAACAGGGCAACAGCCGAAAAAATATATACATATTGAATACTGCTGTTGGGAGCCAGTTCGCCCGTTTTATCGGAATAAAGATGAATACGGGTTAATGGCGTTAAGTATTGCTTTTCGTAATTGCCGGCTTTTTTAAATTCCGCCATGTCAATGCTCATGATCTGTTTCACGGCTGGGCCTACATATTTGTCTATTAATGCATCAAACTGTGCTTCCAGTTTTTTGGGGTCACTGCCTTCTTTCAATACCACGTAAGTATTGAAGTTATTACTCACCCAATTGTTGCGGCGGCTTTCTTCAAGCGTGGACATGGATACAAAGAAATCGAAATTGAAATGCGATTGTGCCGGAATGTCTTTGATCACTCCCGTAACCTTATAGTTGTCGCGGTTGTTGACGAGCATGGTGCGGCCAACTGCCTGGGTGGTGTTAAAGTATTTACGGGCAGTGGTAGCGGTGATCACCAGGCTATTGGGCGCTTGTAAAGCTGTTTGCGCATCACCATCGAGCAGGGGTAAGGTAAATACATCAAACAAAGTAGAATCGGCATAGATCACTTTATCTTCCTGCACATTCTCATTCCCATTCTTTAATAACAAACCGCCCTGGCCTCTAAAGCGTACATACTGCTCTACCTGTGGATAATCTTTTTTCAGCGTAGCACCCATGGGATCTGGTGCTACTGCCAGAATAAAATGGTTGCCACCAAATTTTATGTCGCCATCTACCCGGTAAATACGATCGGCTTTTTTATTGTACCGGTCGTAATTAAGCTCATCAATCACAAAGAGCATAATGAGTAAACAGGTGGCCAGCCCAATGGCCAATCCGATTATATTGATAGCCGAAAAACCTTTGCTTTTCCAAAGATTACGAAAGGCTATTTTTAAATAGTTTCTTAACATAACTCAAGGTGATTTATACGGTTATTGAGTGTTCCGTTTTCTTAAGGGCAGTCACCGGTTTCCGGTCACCGGTAACCGGCGACTGGTAACTGTTATTCGCTTCTCAATGCTTTCACATGTTTTCCTGAGATGAAACTATTCGGTTCTCAAAGATCTTACGGGGTTTGCTACGGCTGCTTTAAAGGCCTGAAAGCTGATGGTTAAAAGGGCTATCAGCACAGCCAAAATACCAGCTGCTGCAAATACCCACCAGTTGATTTGGGTACGGTAGGCAAAATCGAGCAGCCATTGATGCATAAAATACCAGGCAAGGGGTGCAGCAATAAAGAAGGAGATGATTACCAGTTTCAAAAATTCTTTCGATAACAGGTTGATGATGTTCGACACCGACGCGCCCATTACTTTGCGGATGCCTATTTCGCGGGTGCGTTGCATAGTGCTGTAAGAAGCCAGTCCCAACAAACCTAAACAGGAGATGAATATGGCCAGCGCAGCAAAATTCAAGAACAGTTGTCCAAAACGTTCTTCACTGCGGTATTGCCGGTCAAAGAATTCATCCATAAAATAATAACCGAAAGGCCGGTTGGGGATCACTGTTTTAAATTCTTTTTCAATAGCGGCAATGGTGCTTTGTGTATTGGCAGCATTTACTTTTACCGACAACAAGCTAAACCGCGGCCATTCCATTCGCATGGTCAATGGCTTTATAGGCGATTGCAGGGAATGGTAGTTGAAATCTTTTATTACGCCTATGATCTGTCCTTCATGCCCCCATTGTTTAAATCGTTTGCCAATTGCCTGGTTTGGAGAACTATAGCCCAGAATCTTTACCGCTGCTTCATTCAGGATCATGGCCTTATTCGAATCGGTTTTATAGGCGCGGTCAAATGGACGGCCTGCTGCCATTTTTATATCATACAAGGGAATGTAATCGAAATCTACAAAGTACAGGTCGAGATTGGCCACCTGCAGATCGCCTTTTGCATTTTCAACTTCGGAATAGGCGCCCTGGTGGCCGCCACCCGGTACGCTGCCTGATAACGAAGTTGATTTTACATTTGGCATACGGGCCACCAACTGTTGTAAGGTTTCTCTTTTATCGTCGCCATTGGTATCAACCACCAACACCTGGTCTTTATTAAAACCAAGATCACGGTTACGCATATATTTCATTTGCGAATACACGATGATGGTGCCAATGATCAATGCGGTTGAAATGGCAAATTGTGTTATAACAAGACCCTTGCGTAAAATACTTCCTTTGGCGCCGGTGGCAAACCGGCCTTTTAATACCATTATTGGTTTGAATGAAGATAAGACAAAGGCCGGGTAAATACCCGCCAACAAGCCAATGACAAGAGCTGTACCTAATAACAGGAATAACAGACCGATATTGGTGAAGATGCCGGTGCTGATGGTCTTGCCTGCCAGTTGGTTAAAAGACGATAGCAGCAGTGCAGAAAGCCCCAGCGTTAACAGGAAGGAGAGCAGGCTTATGACCATTGATTCACCAATGAACTGCCGGGCCAGTTGGGTGCGCACCGCGCCGGCTACTTTGCGAATGCCTACTTCTTTTGCCCGTTCCGATGCCCGGGCCGTGGTAAGGTTTATAAAGTTAATACAGGCAATAACCAGTATAAACAGCGCAATAATGGAAAATACATATACATTCATCATGTTGCCCTTTGATCCGTCGCGGTTCGATTTCAGGTACACATCTTTCAACGGTTCCAGCAGCAGGGTAGGGAACATTTGCATTTTTCTCATTTCTGCACCATTCCATTTATCGAGAAAGGCGGGGAATTTCTTTACTAATGCCTGCGCATTGCTTCCGGGCTTAAGCAGCACGTACGTGAAAGGACCATAATTACCCCATTCATCGTTGATGCCTTTTGCCCATTTCTCAGTGATGGTACTCATTGATAGCACCACTTCGCTTTTTATGAGCGTGTTTTCGGGCATATCTTTCATTACGCCGGTAACAATAGCCGGATTACCATCACCAGTGATCAATAACGTTTGACCCATGGGGTCTTGTTTGCCAAAGTATTTTTTGGCAGCAGTTTCCGACAACACCAAACTAAAGGGGCGCGTTAATGCGGTGCGGGCATCGCCTTTCAGCAAGGGGAATTTAAATATGTTGAAGAAGGCTGAGTCGGCCCAAATGGCGCCATCTTCGTTGAACTTGATATCGCCTTTTCGTATAAGCAAATGATCATAGTTCACCCGCGTAAAGGCTTCAACTTCGGGCAGGTCAAATTGCAGGTGCGGCCCTACTGCCCAGGAGGGGCCATGGGTGTTGATGGTTTCCGAAGGTGTTTTAAGATCGGTTACTATCCGGTAAATGCGATCTGCTTTAGGATGAAATTTATCGTAACTCAATTCAAATCGTACATACAGGAAAATAAGCAGGCAGGCCGTCATGCCAACGGTTAACCCCATAATATTGATAAAAGAGAAAACCCGGTGACGCCATAGGTTCCTAAAGGCAATCTTGAAATAATTTTTTAGCATATGGTTATACCTGGTTATTGTTTTATTTTAAGATGCCGTTTCAGGTTGCCGGTTACCAGGTACCCGGGGACCGGAAACCGGTAACCATGATTACATGTGTTATACCATTATATTCTCTAACACGGTTTGTCCGTCGAGCATGCGAATGATGCGATGGCTGTACCGGGCATCGTGTTCACTGTGTGTAACCATGATGATGGTAGTACCTTGTTCGTTCAAATCGGTTAACAGGGTCATCACCTCATTACCATTGCTACTGTCGAGGTTACCCGTAGGCTCATCCGCCAATATCAATTTAGGGTTGTTCACTACGGCGCGGGCAACGGCCACACGTTGTTGCTGACCACCGCTTAACTGTTGGGGATAGTGATTGCGGCGATGCATGATCTGCATTTTATCAAGCACTTCTTCCACACGCTTTTTACGATCACCCGATTTAACGCCGGTATAGATCAATGGTAATTCCACATTTTCAAATACGGTCAATTCGTCTATCAGGTTAAAGCTCTGGAAAACGAACCCAATGTTGTGTTTGCGCAAATCGGCACGTTTGCGTTCATTGAAGTTTGCCACTTCAATATTGTTAAACAGAAAGCTGCCGTTATCGGGATCGTCTAACAAACCGAGTATATTCAGCAGGGTTGATTTGCCACAACCGGATGGACCCATAATGGCTACAAATTCCCCTTCCTTAACATCAATGGAAATTTTGTTCAAGGCTACGGTCTCCACCTCTTCTGTGCGATAGATCTTTTCGAGATCACGGATCTTTATCATGTGTTGTATGGTTTGAAGTTATGAGTTGTTAAAAGTTATTGAGAAAATGATGGCCTGGCAGCAGCTCCATATCATCAGTCATTATTACCACCTTTTTTGCAGGTATTACTGTTGCCTGCTTTACACCGCCGCAATAGTTGTTACTGGAAGCCAAAAGGCTACCGCCGATTAGAATGATGAGTAAACAGATAAATTTTGGCTTCATGTTATAAAATTTGTTGTTGCAGGTTCCAGGTTGCCTGTTACAAGATCTCTGAAACCTGAAACTTGTAACCTGAAACAATAGTTATTCTTTTTTTAATACCAGTTCCTGCATCTTGTCATAATTCTCATAGCTGCTGGTAACCACTTTATCTCCGGGTTGCAATCCTTCCAGCACTTCGTAATAATCGGGGTTCTGGCGGCCCAGCTGAATGTTTATGCGGGAAGCTATTTTGCCATCATCACTTACTTTAAAGATCCAGTTACCACCTGTGCTTTGGAAGAAACCACCTTTGGGAACCAGCACGGCCTGCGTTTCATCGCTCAGCGCCAGTAATATTTGTAATGTTTGTCCCCGGCGAATGTTTTGTGGCACTTCACCTACAAATTCCATGTCAACCTGAAAATGGCCGCTTACTACCTGGGTATATACTTTTTTGATCTTGAGTTTGTATTCTTTATTCGCCAGAGTAAATTTAGCGGTTAAACCGGTAAATACATTGGTGATGTAGTGTTCGTCAATATCGGCCCTTATCTTAAAACCGGAAGTGGCATCAATTTGACCGAGCCTAACCCCGGAAGCGATGTTCTGCCCAATTTCCGCATCAAACGAAGTCAATTGTCCGGCAATAGGGGATTTTACTACCAGGTCGCCCACTTTCTTCTTCATCAGGTCGAGCGCCTTTTTCATGTTCAGGTACGATTGCTCGTTTTGTTGCAATTGTATCTTGTTGGTAGAAGAGTCCTGCCGCATAATGTCTTCCGTTAATTTTTTGCGGCGTACCTGGTATTGATAGGTGTTTTCGGCCGACTGGTATTCCTGCGACCCGATCACTTTTTGGGCGTACAGTTTTTTATTGAGGTTATATACGCGTTCTGCTTCTTTCAGGGCATTATCAACTTCGGCCATCTGGTTCAGGCGGGCCACGGTATTTTGCTGGGCATTGTTACGGGCAATTTGCATTTGCGTTAATACATTGAATACGCTGGTTTCCTGGTTGGCCAGGCTCAGTTCCAGGTCGGGGTTGCTTAACCGTAAAATGGGTTGTCCTTCCTGCATCATGGCGCCGTCTTCAACAAATTTCTGTTCAACACGGCCGCCTTCCTGTGCATCCAGATAGATAGAAGTTTGTGGTAATACAATGCCGTTGATAGCGATGGTTACCTGAAAGGGGCCTTTCTTTACTTCATTGATGGTAAGGCGTTCCGTATCTACATTCAGGCGGCTTTTGCCTGAGGTGAAATAATAACTGCCCAATATCAGCAGGGTGATGGCTGCAATACCTGCAATGGTTAAAATCCGTTTAGCGTTCCATTTCTTTTTTGCAATAACTCTATCCACTGTATTTATTTTTAATGTAATCCGAAGCGATACAGGATACCTCGCAACAATATGCCAGAATATAAGCAATGTGATTTACAGGCTATTACACGGTAAAATTGTGTTCGGCTGTTCGCAACCAGTACAATAACTGTACGCTTTTGATACACTGGTATAAATCAGTTGTTCCTTCATAAAAAATTGTTTGCCACGGCTTTGTAATTATGGTATAATTGTAGTGACGAATGTTGCATAGAACCCGAAATTTTTAAATTTAATTATGTTACTGAAGAACGCTACCATACTGGTTATTGACGACGACCAGGATGTGCTTACGGCTGTTCGGCTTTTGT
>CBIMFG010000260.1:0-6244 GCA_966243125.1 uncultured Niastella sp. | reverse complement strand
ATTCAAAGATCACCTGTTACCAGGTTATACCCATTTGCAAATAGCCATGCCTTCCTCCTGTGGATTGTGGTTAGGCGCTTATGCTGAAAGTTTAACGGATGATATGGAACTGCTGGTAGCCGCCTACCAGGTAGCCAATAAGAACCCATTAGGCAGTGGCGCCGGTTATGGTTCTTCTTTCCCCCTGAACAGAAAACGTACGACCGAATTGTTAGGCTTTAAAACCTTAAACTGGAACTCGGTATATGCGCAAATGAGCCGGGGCAGAACCGAAAAAGTAATTGCTACCGCCGTTGCTGGTGTTGCCAGCTCCATTGGCCGCCTGGCAATGGACTGCTGTTTGTATATCAGCCAGAACTTTGGTTTTATTTCTTTCCCCTCAGAGTTAACAACCGGCAGCAGTATTATGCCGCATAAAAAGAACCCTGATGTGTTTGAGCTGATCAGAGCCAAATGCAACCGCCTGCAGGCTGTGCCTAACGAACTGGCGTTATTACTGGCCAACCTGCCCTCCGGCTACCACCGCGATCTGCAATTGACCAAGGAAATATTATTCCCGGCTATTGAAGAATTAAAAGCCTGCTTACAAATGACCCGGTTAATGCTGGAGAATATGTCGGTTAAAAGCAATATCCTGGACGATGAAAAATACAAATACCTGTTTAGTGTAGAAGCGGTGAATGAGCTGGTAAACAAAGGCATTCCTTTCCGCGAAGCCTATAAAGAAGTGGGTAATCAAATTGAAAAAGGCGAATTTAACTTCGACTATAAAAAACAACTCCACCACGTGCATGAAGGCAGTATTGGTAACTTATGTAATAAAGAGATTGTGGAAGTGATGAAATGTGTATTAGATAAGTTTAATTAATTTAATCTGTTTGGAAATAACAAAAGCGAAGACTAAATATTCTTCGCTTTTGTTATTTTTAAGAATGATGAAGAAGTTAAAGGAGATTGATATTGTAATAGACAGATTAACTAATTCTATTGAGAATGCTATTTCAGGAGATAGCTTCAAAACTGAAGTAATAGTTCTTTCGAAGGAGGACTTAAAAAACATTAAAAAGAAAGATTGGGGTTTTGATTGGAAGGAAGAATTTAAAAGTCCCCAAAAACAACTTTTCAAACTCGTAATTAAAGATAATCCCCAAATTATCCAGGGACTGGTAAGCATTAGAAAAATACTTCCCTAATTTTTTTAGTATATTTGGTATATGGTAAAAGAGCCAAAAAATATTGATTTTTATACCACCGGCAGACAACCTTCCGACAAAGAATTTGCACTTGTAAGTGAATGGATCAAAAAGAGGAAGAAACAAACTAAAAGTCGCTCACTCCGTTCCGGTAAAAAGAAACAAAAATCCTGACATTTTAGATCACTTCTCCCTCCATTCTATAATACTTATCTTTTCAAACTCTCAGGCGCCACTCTCGTCGGCGTATCTTTTCCCGAAACAATAGAAGTAGAACTAATAGCAATGGCCCTGATGATGGCCGCCATATTGTTCATATCGAGTGTTTCAATTTCATCTTCCTGTGTGTGATAAAACTTCTCACTGTCCATTTTTGAAGTAGAAATGGTATGAGCCGGCACGCCTAACCGCGCCAGGGTAGCATTATCACTTCTGTAGAATAATTGTTGATCAGGATATGGATCGGGATAGAATTTAAAACTGGTCCCCTCCAGGTTCTTCTCCAGTATCTTGCCCATATCAGTTTTTTCGTACCCGGTAATAAAGGCTGAATTGGTGCCCCATTTACTATCGGTACCAATCATTTCGATATTAAACATCGCCATTACCTGATCGGGATTGTATTGCTGTGAAAAGTATTGCGAGCCAAACCCACCGCTTTCTTCAGCCGTAAAAGCTACAAACACCAGGGTGCGTTCGTTCTTCTTTTGTTTGGCAAAATAGTTGGCCAGCATGATCACGGCAGTAGTACCTGCAGCATCATCATTAGCGCCGTTGAAAATGCTATCACCCGCTGCATTCGCTTTACCAACACCCAGGTGATCGTAGTGACCCGAGAAGATCACATATTCTTCTTTCTTTGATTTACCAGGCAGTATACCTACCACATTTTTCAGCGGTCTGCCGGTTACGGTTTGTTTATACTGTATAGCGTATTCGCCAGCTTCTTCGGGCGATAATACCATTACGATATCGCCTTTGGGCGTGAACATAGAAGCCCTTTTCATTCTTTCGAACATGGCACGATGTACCGTATCAACCATCAGCAGGAAGTTGCCGCTTTCGCTTTTTAACTTCATCAAAATGGCTGGCAGCACATCGGTTGCTTTTACAACGATCTGCTTATACCCTGATGACTGATTGATTGATAATTCTTCTTTGGCAGAAAGTACGGCCACCGTTTTTTCATCGAGCGGCTTTCCGTTCATAGTTCCGCTAACCGAAATAGGTGTAGTGCGCAACATGGAAAAATCCTGTAAGAAAGAGGTGCCATTAACGGGTTGTAAACCCGCCTTTTTAAATTCAGCGGCAATAAAATCAGCGGCCTTATCTATTTCGGGAGAAAATACCCGGCGGCCACGCAGGTCATCGGCCGACAGCGTTTTTTCAATACGCTCAACTTCTTTGGCGTTTATGATCTTATCAATAGATTGAGAAAATGTAGTTTGACCTGCCAATAACAATAGGATAAAGTACGAACAGCGCTTAACCATGCTTAAATATTTCAAAAATTCGCGAATAAAATATGTTGAAGGGTGAAGGCTGTAAATTCAGAATGCCGACAACTAAGTAGGCATGCTCAACATTCAACCTTAAACCTTAAACTTTAAACCTTAGAGACTCATCATTTCTTTAAACTTCACCGTTTGCCGGCGGCTTACTTCTATCTTCTCACCGCCTTTCAGTTCCAGTAACAACCCGCCATTGAAGTAAGGTTCAATTTTATCGATCAACCGCAGGTTCACAATGTGTTTGCGATTGGCCCTGAAGAATGTTTTTTCATCCAGCCTTTCTTCGAGGGCGTTCAGTGATTTTAAGATCAGGGGTTTATTAGGCCCAAAGTATACCTTGGCATAGTTGCCCACACTTTCAAACAACCGGATATCCGACAGCTTTACAAACCAGCAACGCTCGCCGTCTTTTACAAACACCTGGTCGTTCTCACTTAAAATACTGCGGTTAAAATTTACCGGCACCATGGGGCCCTGCTCCCGCTCTTCCTGCAAATGCAGTTTTTGAATGGCATCGGCCAGCCGTTTGGGTTCTACCGGCTTTAACAGGTAATCGAGCGCATTTACTTCAAAAGCCTTCAGCGCAAACTCGTCGTAAGCCGTGGTAAAAATAACGTGGGGGGCTTTATCCAGTTCCGACAACATATCGAAACCGGTTTTACCGGGCATGCTTATATCAAGAAAAATAAGATCGGGATTTATGTTCTCTATCTTTTCCACTCCTTCACCGGCATTGCCAGCTTCTGCCACTACTTCAATTTCAGGAAAATCCATAAGCAGTTTCCGCAGCTCACTTCTGGCCAGCCGTTCGTCGTCGATAATGATGGCTTTGATCATGGGTTTTATTTTTATTAAACGGGAATCAGTATGCGGGCTTCCACCAGGTCAGATCCCACTTGCTTTATTTCAAAGTTAGCTTTTTCACCAAATAATAACTGTAACCGGTTACGGGTGCTATCTAAGCCAAAACCATCGCCCTCCTGAATATGTCCGTTCAAATAACCCGTATTCAACACTACCAGTTCATGAAAGTTCTCTTTAAAATCAGAGATCACTTTTACCAGTCCGCCGCCCACCTGTTTGCCAATGCCGTGTTTAATGGCATTTTCAACCAGCGTTTGGAGCATCATAGGCGGCACCGGTTGATCGAGCGTATCTTCATCAATCTGGTATTCAATTTTTAACCGGTCTTCAAAACGAATGTACTCCAGCGCCAGGTAATCTTTTACAATGCCCAGCTCTTTTTCAAACGGCACCGTTTCTACCTTCTCCACCTGCATACTGCTGCGCAAAATATTGCTCAGCTCGGTAATGGCATTGCGCGCGCGGTTAGGATTTTCATCTATCAGCGCCCGGATGCTGTTAAGCGCATTAAAAATGAAATGTGGATTAATATGCGCTTTTATGGTTTTCAACTCCAGTTCTTTTACCAGCGATTCCAACCTGATCTTATCCAACTGCGCCTGCCGGGTTTTTACAATGTAGTGGTACGCGAAATAGATCAGGTTCCACACAATGATTATAAAAAAATACCCCAGCGAAATGCGGATCATTTTGTTCAGAAAAGTAAGCACCCGCTGTTTATCCGACTCAAACTCCAGCCACTCTTCCAGCTTGGCGATGGTTGAACCATACACCAGGGTAAACGCTATAGAAAGTAAGATGATGTATACCACCTGCTCGTTCACCGGTTTCTCCACCAGCTTATACTTTTTTATAAAAACCCGCATAATATGGGTGATAATAAACCCCAATGAAGCCTCCGACACCAGCGTTTGATAAAAATAGGGCTGTACGCGGGTACGCAGGGTAAGATAAAAAAATATGAACAACACTATATAGGCGCTCCAGCCTATGATCTGGCAAAGCCAGTAATATGGAATTCTACTCTTCATCATGCTAGTTGGAACTGTAACAAATCTAGGCATTTAGCCCGCTCTGGTTTAGTATTTGGGATATATGGCGGTATAAATAGGTTACCGGCGCTACAAAGTAGTAAAATTGTGAGGTAAATGCGCTTGTATTTTACAAGCGGCAGCCCGGTAATTGCTGGCCCGCTTTTTTGTTCTGTTAAAATGCGCCCATTATTAGGGCTCATGATTTAAAGCTGTATTTTTGTTACCAAATTTTCTAACAAAATGGACATTACACCCGGCCCATTGTTGACGACCATCAATTCCCCAGCCGATCTTAAGCAGTTGAGCAGAGAACAGTTACATCAGGTTTGTGATGAATTGCGGCAGTACATAATCGATGTAGTGAGTGTACACGGGGGGCATTTTGCCGCCAGCCTGGGTGTGGTGGAACTTACCGTAGCCTTACATTACATTTACAATACCCCCTACGACCAGCTGGTTTGGGACGTAGGTCACCAGGCGTATGGCCATAAGATCCTTACCGGCCGCCGCGATGAATTTCATACCAACCGTAAATTTCACGGGATCAGTGGTTTTCCCAAACGCAGTGAAAGCGAATACGATACATTTGGCGTAGGCCATTCTTCCACTTCCATTTCCGCCGCATTAGGCATGGCCATGGCAGCCAAATACAAGGGGGAGAACCGCAAATCGGTGGCCGTAATTGGCGATGGCGCCATGACGGCAGGTTTGGCGTTTGAAGGTATGAACCATGCCGGCGTAGCCGATTCTGACGTACTCATCATTTTGAACGATAACTGTATGAGCATTGACCCCAATGTGGGTGCGCTCAGAGAGTATTTGACCGATATTACCACCTCGCCTACTTATAACCGCGTTAAAGACGACATCTGGAAGGCGCTGGGCAAATTACCCGTTGGTAAGAATTTTACCCGCGAAATGGGCAGTAAGCTGGAACATAGCATCAAAGGTTTCCTCAACAAAAGCAGTAACCTGTTTGAAGCGTTGAAGCTGCGGTATTTTGGCCCTATCGATGGTAACAACATCACCAAAATGGTTGATACCTTGCAGGACCTTAAAAAGATTCCCGGGCCCAAATTATTGCACGTGATCACCACCAAGGGAAAGGGTTATGCCCTGGCCGAAAAAGAACAAACGCTGTGGCATGCACCGGGTTTGTTTGATAAGATCACCGGTGAAATTTATAAAAAGAAATACGATACTCCACAAGCGCCCAAATACCAGGATGTATTTGGACATACCCTCATTGAACTGGCTGAAAAGAACGACAAGATCTTTGGCGTTACACCCGCCATGCCTTCGGGTTCTTCACTCAAATTCATGATGGATAAAATGCCCCACCGCGCTTTTGATGTGGGCATTTGTGAGCAACACGCGGTTACCCTCAGCGCCGGTATGGCCACACAGGGTATGCGGGTGTTCTGTAATATCTATTCTTCCTTTATGCAACGCGCCTACGACCAGGTAGTGCATGATGTAGCTATTCAAAAACTACCGGTAGTAATGGTGCTCGACCGCGCGGGATTGGTTGGCGAAGATGGGCCTACTCACCACGGTGCTTACGACATTGCTTATATGCGTTGTATACCCAACCTGGTTATAAGCGCACCCATGAACGAAAGCGAATTGCGCAACCTTATGT
>CBIMFG010000259.1:0-6257 GCA_966243125.1 uncultured Niastella sp. | reverse complement strand
ATCGGCGGTAATTTTTTGTAAACCTGTTTTATCGCCATCTATCATGGCCTTTTTCAAATTTTCCACCGCTGTGGTTACGGCCGCTTCTTCTTTGCTTTGGGCCATGGCAGCATTCATCACGAAGGTTAATGCAAGCAGGTAAATGAATCGTTTGATCATACTATAGTATTTGAAAGGTTATTTTAAAGGTGCAATAGTTACCGGACCTAACAATCCTGAGGTTTCCGGTTCCCATTTGGCAGCAGTGAACAAACCATTTTCCCCGCGGTTCTCTTTCTGACGTGCCGGAAAGTTCACATTATAGAATTTCTTCCACGGAGCCTTTTCTTTCTCCATATCAATAATGCGATTGGTCATGCCATTGGTAACCCGGATAAGCAATTCGTTATCGCCGGCTTTCAGTAAACTGGCGGGTACGGTTACTTTGTATATGGGCCCCAGTAAGGTACCCAATGTTTTTCCATTTACAATCACTTCTGCACTCCAGGCCACCTTGCCCAGGTCTAATTCATAAGCTGGGGCGGCTACTGAAGGTTTCGGAAATTTTATACTGTATTGAGCAGTGCCTGAAAATACTTTCCCTAAGGGCTCAGGAATTTCTGTCCAGGAACCTAATTTACTAACTGTTGTTGGTTTGGGTAAATCAGGACCGCCCTGCATAAAGAACAGTCTCCAATTCCCTTTTATTTCCGTGCCTTTGCCGGCCAGGGTGTAATAAGTATAGGGTTTGCCTGTTAATGTCGTATTGGACGTTTGCAGCACACAGCTTTCACCGGGTTCTAATTGTACATATACTTCCAGCCTGTTATTCTTTACTCTTGTTTTTGCCACACCGTTTTGTGCCATCATAGGGTCAAACTGAATGGCGCTGTTAGCTTTTCTGTTCAAGGGCACCCATTCGGCAACAGTGGCTTTTGTGCTGTTGCTGATAAAATAATAATTACCACCAGCAATGCTTCTGCGAATGCATTGTAACCCCATTGCATACATGGGTTCGGGCAATACATTGGCAGCCTGTAATAAGGCGCTGATGTCGGTTCCTTTTATAAAGGCGCCTTTGCCGGTAGCGGCCTTTTGCGTAGCGCCTTCGCCTGCAAATTTCAATGCATTGGTTATATTGGTAAACTGTTGTTGTTTTTCTGCCAGTTGGCCATAACCAGGCACACCGGTGGGGAAATTGTTGTATACAAGAATGGTGGCGCCATTTTTTGCCAGGTCGGCCAGCTTTTGTAAAGTAGGCAACGGCAGGTATTTCGTATTGGCCAGCACAATGGTTCGGTAAGCACCGCCAGGTGTTACTAACTGAGCACCGTTTGCATATACCTTTTGTAACTGGTTGTCTGAAATAAGATCAAATGCATAGCCCTTTGCCAGCATGTCTTCTGCTACTTTGTTGAAATCAGTATTTTCAAAACCTTTCATGCCATCATAATGATGCAACAGGGCGGGGCCCGCTTCTGAGTTATGATCGCTGAATGGGAAGTATAATAAAATGTCGTTATCGGGTTTACCACTTTGCAGGAACGACTGGCAACGGGTTACATAATTGTTTAAGGTGCCAAAGTCTTTCCAGAACGGATGTATGGGTTGAAAATGCACGGCTGCATAAAATAACCAGCCTGGCCAGGGATCGTTGATAGGGGAATAACAAATGCCATGGTATACGATGTGGTTCACACCACCGAGAAAGTATTTATCAACCGCGGTTTTCACATCGCCCAGGTTTGATTTAAAATGTTCATTCAACCAGGTGGCTGCTTCTGCCGATGCCAGGGGTTTGTTTAGAATATGGGCAGCAGATACTGCGAATTTGAAACGCAGCAATTCATTGCCTTCAGTTTCGGGAATATCAACTACGCCGTAACAGTCCAGAATGTTGGCGGGTGAACCATGTGATTGGTTGCGCACTACTTTTCCCTTTTCCTGCGCCCATTGGTGCCAGGGCATCGTGAATTTTTCCAGCAACAGATCAGCGATGGTTTGGCGATAATCGTATAATATGCGCAAGCTGGTTTCGTCGCGCTCTTTTTGTAATAATTGTGGTAAGAACTCTTTTAGATCATAGCCACGGCGGCGTTTAAATTCATCAAAAAAGCCGGGGGTGTAATTGCTTTGTCCGCGCGCATCATCTACTTCATAGCTATCATTAAAGAACCCACGCAACTGACTCAGGTCGGCGCCTACAAAAGCGGTATCGAAGCGGCTCAGGTATTTTCTTAATGCCGGTTCAGAGAAGTGGTCAATGGCATTGCCTTCAGCACCAGGGGCGGCCCGCTCCACCATTTTACCATGCCAGCCCATAAACAGGGCATACACCGTCCAGTTACCAGCCGGGGCTTTCCAGTTTAAATTTCCTTTTGCATCAACCTGCGAAGTCAGTTCAATGGCTTTGCCATTATCACTGTAGGCCATCACCACCTGCAAGGGCAGGTTCTTTTTATATTTTAACTGGTCAATAGCCAGTGCCTGCAAATTTTTGTTTGCATACACCGGCTCTGCCAACTTACTAACATCCGTAACATGTTCGCTTTCCTTCAGCATGGCCAGTGTGGTGGTACCCACTGTTCCTACTGTTGGATATAATTCCTTTTTATCGGCGATGGTATTACCAATAGCATTCAGGTAGGGTTGTTGCTCAAATACAACTGGTTCAGTAACACCCTCGCCTTCTTTTATTGTCCAGGTTTTGTATACAAAATCTTTACAGGATTCTGCATCGCCAATAAGCGGACCTCCCCCAAAGGGCCAGCCGCTACCAGTTGCCATATCAATTTGCATGTTCAACTTTTTGGCTTCAGCCAGTGTATAAGAAAAAACCTGCATCCATTGCGGTGACAAATAATCAATAAACTCAGTTTCATAACCGGCCACACCATAAATAGGTGTTATTTCCAATCCACCTAACCCCGCCTGCGCGTATTGATTCATATTAGCAGAGAGGCTTCTGGTATTTACCGCGCTGCCTGGCCACCACCAGCGGGCCCAGGGTTTGGTTACCGGATTAACAGCCGGCCATTTTATCTGCGCCTCTCCATTTAATATTGCTGAGGATAAAGCAATGGTACAGATCAGTCTTTTTATCATCTGGTTTTATTATATATGTTTTATATTAAGAAAAATACGCAAGCATTAAACAATAATCCCTACTGTATTGACGCTTGCGCATTAAATGAGTCTTAAAACCAATTGACAAAATAGTTAATTATATTTTAACTGCATAGACTTCTGACTGACCTTCGAAATTAGCCCTGAAAATAATCCACTTGCCATCGGGTGAGAAATGTACATTAGGCTCCAGTTTATAGTTGTGGTGTTTCATGTTCACCAGTTTGGTGGCTTTAAAATGATCGCCTTCTGGTGTAAACAAATAAATGTACATGCCATCGGGCGCTTTGGCTACCTGGCCGGGGTCGCCGCCATCACCGGCAAACAGTTTTTGATCGGGTGAAGTGGTGAAGTGAACGCTCCATTCGTTGCGATCCAGTTTATACTTTTTCTCGTCCAGTGTTTTTACGTTCACCCCACCTACATAAAAGTTGGTACCGCGTGGCAATTGCTGATCGAACCAGATTGTTTTACCATCTGATGAGAACCACTCATGGCCAGCGATCTCATTTTCCATAGTGCGCTTGTGCATGAGTTGCACTTTGCCTTTATTGGCTTCGCGCACATCGATGGTCCAGATACGATCAACTTTATGCCAGGGACCTTCATGACAAAACATCAATAAGTTGGGGTCTGTTGAGGAAAACTGCACATGGTTCAGCCAGGCGCTGTCGGTAAAGATTGGTTTCAGTTGTTTGCTATTTACATCAATAACAAACAGGGTACGGGGCAAACGGGCCTCGTATATTTTATTGAAGTAATCGTGTTTCTCGGGGTTTTGTTTGTAGATCTCTCTTTCCGCATCGGTACTGCGATAACCGGCCAGTAAGGTTTCGTTGGCGTTTACGGTTGCAACGGTTGCTTTAAAATCGGCTGGGAAAACATAGATCAGTTTTGTTTGCTTGCTATCTATATTAGTTACAAACACGCTGTCCTTGATCTGGTAATAAACATTATGCCCTTTGGCGCCTAAGATCTCACCATTCATAGGTGATGATTGATGCGTAACCTGATCGATCTTGCGGGTGTTCAAATCAACGGTATACAACTGACGGCCATTCGTACTATCGGTACTGTAAAAAACCATTTTATTACCAACGAATGGGTTGTTGTGAAAATAAAAGCTGGCATTGTTACCTGGTTTGTTGGTAAGCCGTACTACAGTGTGATGCGTAGTTGCATCTATCCAGGTTTCAGGCATTGGCTTTTGTGAGCCGGTTTCTAATACAGGTTGTGCGGAGGCAGCAAAACAGCATGCAGAAAAAAATACAAACGACGATATCACTTTCATATAGTAGCAATTTAAAGTCCGAAAGACGTAGGGAAGTTTTACTTCGTTGCACATCTTTCGGACTTAATTAGGTTTTAATTTCTATTAATAGTATCCCTGGTTCTGATCGTACAAACCTGGCTTGGCAAGAATCTCCGCTTGCGGTACCGGATAAACGGAATATTCAGGTATTGCTGGTTGAATGGTAGCAGTAAGTCCATCACTCACCCGCCAGGCGTTCATGGTGGTAACAAACATATTTTCACGAACGAGATCATTCCAGCGAATGGCTTCACCCAAAAACTCGCGGCGTCTTTCTTCCATTAAATACGACAGATTTACATTGCTGGTAGCAGGCACGCCGGCTCTCGTACGTACCTTGTTCACAACACTATCAACAAATGTTTGTGAACCCGGTGCACCATGTAAAATACATTCAGCCTTCATCATTAATACATCGGTATACCGAAGCACAATAAAATTAATAGGCCAGTCGGCACGGTCTTTACCTTTACGTGCTACATCTACGTACTTTTTTAAGAAAGGCCGTGTAGTATCCAGTACGGTAGGCGTACTCGCATTGGTAGGATATGAATATTTGATACTGAAGGTGTCTCTTACATCAACTACACCGGCAGCACTGTTCCTGAACGATTGAATCATATTGGTGCTTACATTGTAGGTGGCAGTACCGTAGCCATTGCCATAGTTTTGAACATTCAACCCATTCCAGAAAGCATCGGGCACCAACTGGCTGGGGAAATCAGCACCGCTGGTAGTAACAGCATACTGAACATCGAACACTACTTCGCTGTTGTTTTCTTTTGTATAAGAAAAGATATCTGTAAAATTAGTTGCGAGTGAAAATTTACCGCTGCTAATGATCTGGTCGAAATAGGATTGCGCCTTGGTCCATTCATTGCTGTTAAGGCCGGGGCCGCTAATATAACCAGGGCCCGATCTTGTCATATATACCAGGCCAAGCATCCCTTTTGCAGCCAGGGAAGTAGCGCGTCCCACATCTGCGGCCGCCCAGCTTACAGGCAGGTTGGCTTCAGCATATTGAAAATCGGCAATTATAAATTGGTATACACTGTCTAACGGACTTCTTGGGATCTTTGCCGCCTCATCAGTTAACAAAGGTTTGTCAACGATCGGCAGTCTGCCATAACTTTTCAACAGGTCAAAATAGTAAAAAGCCCGCAGGAAGCGGCATTCCGCAGTATACCGGGTGATCTGCGCAGGAGTCAGTAAATCGGCGCCTTTTGTTGCTAAGGCATCCAGTGTAATGTTCGCGTTATAAATCCCATTGAAATTGTTTTGCCAGGCGTTTACCACAAACCCGGTAGTGGTAAGGTTGGGCGAAAAATTCTTGATACCCTGAAAGTCGCGGTTACCATCTGTTGTCACATTCAGGTTGTCTGAGCGCATCTCCTCCAGCCACATCCAGTTGGTAGGAATTGCTTTCAGTTTAGAGTAAGCGCCATTTGTTGACAACAGAAAATCATTGGCATTCAAAAACAGGGTGGTACTTGAAATATCCGATACAGGCTGCTGATCGAGCTGCTTGCTACAGGAAGTTACGCCTGCTATTGAAGCTAAAAGTATGATGTATTTTATTCGTTTCATTGTATTAGGCAATTTTTAAGATGAACACTTAGAAGCTTACGTTTACACCAACTGTAATGGTTTTGTTTAAGGGCATAGCGCCGTAATCACCAGGCAATGGAAAACTACCACCACCTACGTTGGTATTTGCCGCTTCGGGGTTTACACCGCCTTTGTATTTATTCCAGCTGAACCCGTTCTGCACAGAAGCATACACGCGTGCATTGCTGATGGCATTGGTTCATTCCAGCCGTGCGATCAAGGTCAATGGCAT
>CBIMFG010000258.1:0-6267 GCA_966243125.1 uncultured Niastella sp. | reverse complement strand
TATTCGTACCACTCTTTTTGGGAGCCAGGGCGAATAAAGAATTGCATTTCCATTTGCTCAAACTCCCGCATGCGGAAGATAAACTGGCGGGCAACGATCTCGTTACGGAAAGCCTTACCGGTTTGCGCAATACCAAAAGGTATTTTCATGCGACCGGTTTTTTGTACGTTCAGGAAGTTTACAAAAATACCCTGAGCCGTTTCGGGACGCAGGTAAATTTCGCTGGCTTCTTCTGATACGCTACCCAGCTGGGTGCTGAACATCAGGTTAAACTGACGAACATCTGTCCAGTTTACGGTACCGCTTACCGAGCATTTTATTTTATTATCTTCTATGAGCTTTTTTAAGCCATCGTAATCATTGGCAGCCAGCAATTTATCCATGTCGGCCAGCAGAGCATCGGCCTCGGCTTTCTTGCCTTCTTTTTCCCACTCATCGGCCTTTGCCTCTATGAGGTGGTCAACGCGGTAGCGTTTTTTGCTGTCTTTATTATCGATCATGGGATCGCTGAAATTATCCACGTGGCCACTGGCCTTCCAGGTGGTTGGATGCATAAATATGGCCGCATCAATACCAACAATGTTCTCATGCATCTGGGTCATGCTCTTCCACCAGTAATCACGGATGTTTTTCTTCAACTCGCTACCCCACTGACCGTAGTCATATACGGCACTAAGCCCGTCGTATATTTCACTGGACTGAAAAATAAATCCGTACTCTTTGCAATGTGCAATTATTGCCTGGAACCTGTTGTTATCTGTTGCCATAAGGATGCAAATATAATAGTTGATCAGTTAACCAGTTAACAAGTTGACAAGGAAACTTATAATAAGTGGCAAACAATTATCCCTTCAGCTTTTCATTGTCTTTATGCCGGGTGGCATCCCTGATATTCTTTTTTTCAAAATTCTTCTCCAGCGCCTCGGTCAAATCAATACCGGTTTGGTTGGCCAGGCAAATAAGCACCCATAATACATCGGCCATTTCATCGCCCAGGTCTTTATTTTTATCACTTTCCTTGAACGACTGGTCGCCATACTTGCGGGCCATTATGCGGGCCAGCTCCCCCACCTCTTCGGTAAGAATAGCCATATTGGTTAGTTCGCTGAAATATCGAACCCCTACTGTTTTTATCCAGTGGTCAACCTGTTGCTGCGCTTCTTTTATATCCATAATAAATTGTTTTAATTGGAACCAAGATCCTAAATTCAGGACAAAAGGGTGAGTGGTCAGTGGTGAGTAAACTCCAGATTTATCAGACTGCTGCACTTTCGCGAACCCACTCACCACTCACCGCTCACAACTCACCGGTTAACTGGTCAACTTATTCTTTACTCTTTGTATCAATTACTATAGTAACCGGCCCATCGTTCAACAACGACACTTTCATATCGGCGCCAAATTCGCCGGTAAATACCGGTTTGCCCAAATCGGTTTGCAACTGCTGCACAAACTGTTCATATAACGGGATGGCCACTGGTGGTTTTGACGCCCTGATATAAGACGGCCGGTTTCCTTTTTTCGTTGAGGCATGCAGGGTAAACTGACTTACCACCAGTATATCGCCGCCCTGCTCAATTACCGACTCGTTCATTACACCGGCCGCATCATTAAAAATGCGCATATTAACCACTTTGCCGCTTAGCCAAATAACATCTTCGGTGGTATCGCTGTCTTCAATTCCTACCAAAATGAGCAAACCCTTTGAAATAGATGACCGTATAGTATTATTGATCACAACATTAGCCGAAGTTACCCGTTGTATTACCGCTCGCATAGTACCTATAAATTAATTTTACCTTTGTGCAATGAAGATAGATGTTTCAAAAGAATTACAATTTCAAACAGCGCGAAGCGGAGGAAGTGGGGGCCAAAACGTAAATAAGGTAGAGACCATGGTGGAAGGATATTTCCATATATCTAACTCACTGATCTTAAACGAAGAGCAAAAAGCACTTGTTCAAAAGAAATTGGCTGCAAAAATAAATTCGGAAGGATTTTTGCAAGTAAAGAGCCAGATTCACCGCAGCCAGTTGTCGAACAAGGAAGAAGTGGTAAAAAAAATGAATGCGTTAATAGCGCAGGCATTAAAGAGAGAAATAAAACGTATCGCCACAAAACCTAGTAAAGCAGCTAAAGAAAAGCGGCTTGATTCTAAACAGAAACAATCACAACACAAAAAGAACCGCCGAAAATTCCGACCCGGCGATTTGTAAGCGTAACACCGAATGCTATGAAACTGACTCACAAACTGCACCGAGTTAATTTGCCCAAAATTTGCATTGGACTACTGTTAGTAACAGCAGTTTTTTCGTGCCAAAAAGAATTACATTTTGACAAAGTTCCTGAGAAAGACCACAACCTGATCCTGAAATTTAAAGCCGTTGCTACTTATGACTCAGTGCCCCTTGAACTGGGTAAATCTTACACCAATAACTTTAAAGAACAGTATACACCTACCGGTTTCAAGTTCTATGTGCATAATTTTGAAATGATCAATACTGATTCCGGTAAAACATTCAAACTGTCTGAGGATAAATATTACCTGGTTGATTTTTCTGACTCTACTACAACCGAAATAAAAATTTCCATTGCACCATACGTGTATAACCGTATTTCATTTACCATTGGGGTTGATAGCGCCCGCAACGTAAGCGGCGCCCAAACTGATGCACTGGACCCTGCCAAAGGCATGTTCTGGACCTGGAATACCGGTTACATTATGGCCAAGCTGGAGGGCACATCTGCCAAATCGCCGCAGGGTGGCAGATTTGAATATCACATTGGTGGCTTTTCAGGTACCGAAAACGTGATCAAGAAGGTGAATTTATTATTCCCCTTTGCACAAAACCTGAACATGCAACCGGCCAAAGAAAGCCAGATGTTTATTACCTGTGATGCCAACGACTGGTTCTACAATCCCTGGGATATAAAAATTGCCGATAACCCTGTAATTACTACCCCGGGGTTGTTAGCAACGCAGGTGGCAGAGAACTATTCAAAAATGTTTACCGTAGATTCTGTGTATAACGAACAATAATAGTGGCTGTCAGATGGACAATAAGACTTTGTTTATTGCTTTTTTCAGGATGCCTGCTGGTAAATGCCTGTAATAAAAAATCAGGCGAGGATAACAGCGGGCCTCACCCGCTTACATTGCCTCAACCAGCAGGATTTCCTGCCCCGCAATACTCCTTTACCGGCAATCCGCTTACACAGGAAGGGGTTGAACTGGGCAGGAAATTATTTTATGATGGCCGGCTGTCGAAAGATGGCAATTTTCCCTGCGCCAGCTGTCACCAGCAGTTTGCCGCCTTTGCCACGTACGATCACCCACTTAGTCATGGTTTTGATAACCAGTTTACACTCCGCAATGCACCGGGCCTGTTTAATATGGCCTGGAACACCGCCATGCATTGGGATGGCGGCATTACTAATATAGAAGTACAGCCGCTGGCTCCCTTAACTGCGCCCAATGAAATGGCAGAAACAGTAAGTAATGTGATCAGTAAACTGCAGCAGGATGATGATTATAAAAAAATGTTCAGGGCCGCTTTTGGTAACGACACCATTAACACGCAACGCATGCTGTTTGCCATTACCCAGTTTGTAACTTCCCTGGTATCGGCCAATTCAAAATACGATAAAGTAAAACAGGGCCTCACTTCCTTCTCCTTAACGGAGCAAAACGGGTACACGCTTTTTCAATCAAAATGTACCGGCTGCCACCCTGAGCCGCTGTTCACCGATCATAGTTTTCGCAATGTGGGGTTGCCAATTGATCCCTTCATTAATGATGTTGGCAGAATGCGCATTACCAATAACCGGGCAGATTCGCTGAAATTTAAAGTACCCAGCTTACGCAACGTGGCCATTACTTTTCCCTACGAACACGATGGCCGCTTTTCTTCCATCACCAGTGTGTTGGATCATTACAGCAGCGGCGTTCAAACAGGTCCTACGCTCGATCCCTTGTTAAAGAACAAGATCCCGCTCACCAATGCCGAAAAATTTTACCTGGTTGAATTTCTGAAAACGTTGACTGATTCTTCTTTTATAAATGATGCACGGTTTTCGCAACCGTAGAATACAGCTTTAAGCCGTAGGCCTTAAGCTGTAAGCGAATACACGCCTGCGCGGAATAAATACAGAATACAGCTATAAGCAAAAAATCCCGACGGGTACCGTCGGGACTTACAACTATTAAACAAAAAACGCTTCTTCTTAATTTACCCGTCAACTAATTTCCGGGCTTTGCTTATGGCTTACAGCTTAAAGCTTATAGCTGCCTTTACTGGCCCTTGCTTATGGCTTACAGCTTAAAGCTTATAGCTGCCTTTACTGTTTACTCAACTTCCCCTGGCTGGTGTCTTTTTTATTCTGAATAACATTCAGGGCTTCCTTTTGGCGGGCCAGGTCATCGGTTTGTAATTGCTGATCATTTTTGTTCTGGGTAAGCTTGTCTTGCAGATTTTTTATTTTCTTTTCCAGATCGTACTGATCATCTTTCAGGTTCAGCAGTTTCTTTTCTGATTTCTTTACTACTTCTTCCTGCAATTTTACCTGAACATCCAGGTTATAGGCATCAATGTAAGGAGCCATTTTATTCAACAGTTCCTTTGATTCAGCAATTTTAAAGTGATCATCATCGCTGCGGGCGCCTACGTTTTCGCCGGGGCGGCCAATCAATAAATACACGGTAGCCGTTTCTTTGTCTTTTACAACTTTACGGTCAACTCTGTAATACACATCCACAATTTCAGGCTCATCTTTATCGAGGCGGGTATTGCGGTATACGTCAAAACTTTTGACGCGGTCGCTTTTACCACCTTTTTTCTCCATCCATTCCTGAATGGCATCCTCCACTACACGGGCAGTGTAAGGTAATTCGATGATTGCGGAAACTTTATCGCCTTTTTGAAATTCAACTTTTGTTTCGCCGGATTGCGAAAATGCAGGAGTGCTTAATGTTATAACGGTCACCATGACCATTAATGGTAAAGATATCTTCATTGGGATCGGATTTGATGCTTAAATATACAATGAGCGGGCAAAGATAGCAATAGTACAGGGGCAAAAAACATATACACAATTCCGGCCCCGGCAAACCACCCTATTTTAATCTGGCTTTCATACAGAGGCGTTGATAATCAATGTTTATATACATAATCGGGGTTTCACAAGTATGCTAATTGTTATTTCTGTCCCATATCACGTATTATAAGGCCCCGGTTGCGACGTTATTATGACCGAACCCTTAATTTTGACCATTAATCTTAAATAAATTGCATTGAGCGGTATAAAAAAATTAGCCGGGCAAACATTGTGGTATGGGTTGAGTACTATTTTTTCCCGTTTCCTGAGTTACCTGCTTACGCCGTACCTGACCTATAAATTAAGTGGCGCCGGTTATGGCGAAATGAGCCTGGTGTATGCATCTATTCCCTTTTTATTTACCCTTTTCCTGTTTGGGATAGATACAGCTTATTTCCGGTTTGTGCAGAAAGCAGAATATGCACCTGATATATATAATACGCTTTCCATTTCGGTTTTTTCAAGTACGATCTTTTTGTCGGCGGTGTTGCTGCTGTTTCATAATGACATTGCGCACCTGATCTCTATACAGGACCATCCGGAATATATTACCATCAGTGTATTTATCATTGCTTTTGATACCTTGTCGGCCCTGCCTTTTGCCAAATTGCGGCAGGAAAACCGCCCGGTAAAGTTTGCCATGACGCGGGTAACCGGTATTCTGTTGTACATAGGTATCGTATACTTCTTTTTATCGGTTTGCCCCAAATTGCTTGAACAAAATTCCAACAGCCCGCTTTTATTGATCTATAATAAAAAATTCGGGGTGGGCTACATCCTGCTGGCGAATGCCGTTCAGGCATTTTATCACCTGGTTGTATTAAGAAAAGAATTGTTCAGCTTCCAGTTGAAATTTAATTCTTCCATGTGGAAAGAGATCATGCTCTACGCCTGGCCTATAGCCATAGCCGGTTTTGCGGGCATGATCAACGAAACCTTCGACCGGATCATGCTGGGCTGGTGGGCGCCCGCTCACTCTATAGAGGCCGCCCGAACTGAAGTTGGTATCTACAGCGCCTGTTATAAATTATCTATCCTCATCACCCTGTTCATACAGGGTTTCCGAATGGGCGCCGAACCGTTTTTCTTTAAACAATCGGCACAGGAAGATGCGCCCAAGGTGTATGCCCGGGTAATGAAATTCTTTGTGATCACCATTTCGGTAATGTTCCT
>CBIMFG010000257.1:0-6269 GCA_966243125.1 uncultured Niastella sp. | reverse complement strand
ATGGTTTATCCGTAATGTCACAGAAAAGATCCAGGTTACCGCCATTGAGCAAAAACAGGATTCTATTCTGGTGCAAATGCCTTTGTTTGAATCGGAGTTCAGGATGCAGGTGGTAAACAACCACACCTTACGCGGCGTATGGCTCAAAGGCACCTCTTCTGTTACGCAGGTTATGCCGGTAACATTTGTATATAATCAATCCCAACGATATCCGCAGGCCAAACAAACCCACCGAAAAATTACCGGCCGCTGGGGCGCCAATTTTATAGATAAGAAACCTTACCCCGCGGTGGTTGAGTTCAAACAAAATGGCAATGCACTAACCGGCACCGTATTAACACCCACCGGTGATTATCGTTATCTGGAAGGCGCTGTAAGCAACGATACCTTACACCTGAGTACTTTCGATGGCAGTCATGCGTATTATTTCAGGGCCACCATAAAAAACGATTCGGTGATTACTGACGGGGAGTATTTCTCCGGCGCAACTTCCGTTGAAACCTGGAAGGCGTGGAAAGATGCAAAAGCAGCAATTCCAGATACGCTATCTGCTGTATATATGAAACACGGTGAGGACCGGTTGCATTTCAGTTTTCCCGATCTTGATAGCAACATCGTTTCTATAAAAGACCCACGTTTTCAAAATAAAGTAGTGATCGTTCAGCTCATGGGTTCCTGGTGTCCTAATTGTATGGATGAAACCGCTTTCCTGAGCAATTATTACAACGCCAATAAACAACGGGGTATTGAAATGGTGGCGCTGGCGTATGAAAACAGCACCGATTTTCACCGCTCGCAAAAAAGCCTGCGTAAGTTTCAGCAACGGTTCAATATCAGCTATCCTATGCTGATCACGGGTGTACGCTCGGCAGATTCATTGCGCACCGAAAAAACATTACCGGAGATTACAAGAATAAAAATGTTACCCACCGCTTTATTCTTTGGCCGTGATGGCTCAATTAAAAGAATACATACCGGTTTTTTTGGTCCCGGTGCGGGAGAACACTACGAAGCGTTTAAGAAGGAGTTCTATTCAATAATGGATGAATTGTTAAAGGAAGGTAATTAAGGCATAATAGCAGTTACAGGTTCCAAGTTTCAAGTTACAGGTTCCAGGTTTCAAGTTACAGGTTCCAGGTTTCAAGTTCCAGGTTCCAGGTTTCAAGTTACAGGTTTATAACCCTGCTGTTTTCCTTGTAACCTGAAACCTGAAACATGCAACGCTATTACAACGGACGAATCCAGATATTTCTAAAACTGTCAGGATTGTTATGGTCCTGCAATACCAGCGGTTCTTTATCACCATGTTTTTCATAAGTAGCAATACCAATGTATTGCGTACTGCCCCATAAATGGGAATCGTTTTGCACCAATACGCCATTGTGCAATACGGTTATATGAGCCTGTTCTTTTACCACACCATTCTCATTAAAACGGGGCGCAGTAAAGATCACATCATAAGTTTGCCATTCACCGGGACCTCTGCTGGCATTTACCAGGGGTGGCAATTGTTTATAAATGCTACCAGCCTGTCCATCGCTATACGTTCTGTTCTTATACGAATCAAGCACCTGTAATTCGTAGCGACCCATAAAGAAGATGCCGCTGTTACCACGACCCTGGCTTTCGCCTTTTACTTCGGCGGGCGTTCTCCATTCAATATGCAGTTGACAATCGCCAAAGGCTTGTTTGGTATGAATTTCACCAGTACCCGGGGCAATGGTTAAAATGCCATCAGCTACTTTCCATTTGGCAGCGCTGTTGTCTTTAGCCGCCCAGGCATCAATATTTTGACCGCCAAAAAGAATGATGGCATCAGAAGGCGGGTCGGCGCTTGTTTTACCAGGCGTGATCACTTTTACTTCGGGCTCCCAATATTCGGTTAATTTAGGATCGCCTTGCCGGGGAGCAGGTTGTGCCTGCAAGGCATACACAGAAAAAAGCAGGATACAGCTAAACAAGAATCGTTGCACCATTGGTTGAGTTTTTATAATGAGGCAGTAATTTAATGAAAAACATGCTGCTAAAGAAAGCTGTAAGCCGCAAACTGCAAGCAAATACAAGGCAGAAAGCAGAAAGGCTAAAGCCTAAAGCAAAACGCAGAACATAGAACTAAGAACCCGGAACTTGGAACTCGGAACTAAGAAGGCTGTATTACAAAACTCATAAACACCTGCTTTTCTAAAGGCTCCACATCAACTGATCTTACTTTCGCAAGCATAGGCCCCTGTTTACACCAGTGCACCAGTTCATTAAGCTGATTGGCCGTACCCGTGGCCAGTATATGCACATTGCCATTGGGCAGATTCTTTACTATACCCGAAATACCCAGCTCCAACGCCTTTTCTTTGGTGCTTTGCCGGTAATATACCCCCTGTACCAATCCGCTTACGGTAATTGAAATGGTTTGTTCCATAACCTGAAAGTTAGCCAATAATGAGACAATTAAGGGTTTGGCCGCAATAAACAGGCCATACATTATAATGGTTATTTGTACAAATAACATTGGTTATCAACTCACCGCGCAACATTTACGATATAAAAGCAACAAGAACGTCCGCCACTACCTGAGACAGATAAATTTTGCTACTTTTAAGCTCAAAGAAACAGGATCCTTATGCCCCTTCGTAATGCGATAAGATCCATTATCCTGATTGTAGTTATTTCGTT
This sequence comes from uncultured Niastella sp., assembly GCA_966243125.1. Taxonomy (GTDB): domain Bacteria; phylum Bacteroidota; class Bacteroidia; order Chitinophagales; family Chitinophagaceae; genus Niastella. Next base: position 3,599 of record CBIMFG010000257.1, on the reverse strand, counting down.
CATCATGGCCTGGTTGGGTCAATACGTGCTGTATCACTATAACATAGCTGAAGCAGTATGTTTTTCCAATGACTGTCCGGAAACAACGAAATCTACGATCATAGGCTCTTTGTTCCTGGTACTTTTATTCAGCGGCATATACCTGGTGTTTATCAATCCCGATCTCGTAACCATTCCCTGCATAGAAGTAAGCGTTTTGCTGAGTTGTTTAACGGTGAACTTAATTTATTTCAATACGCCCAATGCCTATCTTACACTCATCCCCTACAATGTGGTAAGCGTATATTTTTATTACCAGGTTAAAAAACAGTTGAACAAGCCCTTTGAGTTGTTTCCCTTTGTAATGCAGGAGTTCTTTTTAATGCTGTTGCTGGTGTGTACCTATGTTTACCTCAATGAGTTGTTTGTTAGCAAGAACCTTGACCGGGACGTGATCATATATACAGGGGGAGAAAAAATGCTGGGACGCATCTTTGTTTTTCTGGTGTGGACGATCTTTATTTTACACGCTTTGTATATCTTCTTCAGGCTGGGATTGAAGAAAACCATTCTGCGTTCTATTAATACAGCTGAAAGCTATAAGCTGTAAGCGTTAAGCGTTCTGCGTTAAGCGTTCTGCAATTTTATAAATAGGTTTGTGATGAACCGGAAAATTGCACGACCTGGCGATAAAACATAATTCATTAGCCTTCTCATGCAGGCCATCGGCCTTTTCAACCATTTCCTCACTGGCTACGGTAATTACCGGAAACAGGGTAACCTCAGTAAAATGGCCACCGCCATCAGCTTTTTCTTCCATAGTGCCGGCCGCATCATCTACATACTCCAGCACCACTACCCCGGCGGCAGAACACAAATGTAAATACCATAACATATGGCACGAAGATAAAGACGCTACCAATAATTCTTCAGGATTATAGCGGGTAACATCGCCCCTGAAAGCAGGATCGGAAGAGCCGGGGATCACCGGTTTTTGCCCGGCTGCAATAGTATGATTTCTGTCATATGAGTTGTAAGATGCGGTGCCCTCACCCCGGTTGCCCGTCCAGGTAATATTAACTTTATAATGGTGCGCTTTCATGTATGTAATTTAAGCTATTGTCCGTTTGCTTCAGCAGGTTGTCGACAGGATTGTATAGAGCCTTCCAGCGGTTTGCACCGGGTAAACCAGGCCATAAAAAGCAGCAAGAGCAGAATGGCAAATCGTTGGATGCGTGATCGGTTTGGCATTAGGCAATGTTTAAGGGATCCCAATTCGCTACCCGTAAGTTACACATTATTAAACGGATGCATCAAATTTTATTTTGCAGGCGGATGCATAATCCCTTTTTCTTCCAAAAAAAATTTTGCCGTAACCTCGTATGTAGTATTTTTGCGGCTCGATTATGACAATACTCACTCACATCCATCATCATCATACTTACCCAAACAGGTAGGCCGATGGTGCTTTGTGTAGTGCCAGAATATTAGAAGGGCTTACCGCATGGTAAGCCCTTTTTATTTTTAATAGGATTTAAAAAACAACGACATTCCAATGAAACTTCGGATCGCCATTCAAAAATCGGGTCGCCTGTATGAAGATTCCGTACAACTGCTGAAAGAATGCGGTATTGACCTGCGCAACGTGAAAGACCGCTTAAAAACGGAAGCGGATAATTTCCCCCTGGAGATCTTCTTTTTGCGCGACGACGATATTCCGCAATATGTTGAAGATGGCGTGGCCGATATTGGCATTGTAGGCGAAAACGTGTTGTATGAAAAGAACAAAAAAGCAGCCATCGTTGAAAAACTGGGTTTTGGTAAATGCCGGTTGTCTGTAGCCATTCCACGTATTCAGCAATATGAAGGCGTACAATCTTTACAGGGCAAACGCATCGCTACCAGCTATCCCTTCCTCGTTAATGAATTCCTCGCAAAAAATAATGTACAGGCCGAGATCCATGAGATCAGCGGATCAGTAGAGATAGCGCCCGGTATTGGCCTGGCCGATGTAGTGGCCGACCTCGTAAGCAGCGGTTCTACCCTGCTTATGAATGGACTAAAAGAAGTGGAAGTGTTGTTGCAATCACAAGCCGTGCTGATCCGCAATAACAACCTGAATGCCGAACAACAAAAACTGATCGAGACACTGGTTTTCCGCATCCGCGCTGTTAAAAAAGCCAAACACAACAAATACATTTTGTTGAACGCGCCCAATGATAAATTACAGCAGATCATTTCTCTGTTACCCGGTATGAAGAGCCCAACGGTGTTACCCCTTGCCGAAACAGGCTGGAGCAGCGTACACAGCGTACTGAGTGAAGATACTTTCTGGGACATCATCGAGCAGTTGAAAGCCGCAGGCGCCGAGGGTATACTGGTTGTGCCCATCGAGAAAATGATCATCTAACTTTTTAATTGTAATCATGCAAGTTTATCAATATCCCGAACGGAGTAACTGGAAGGCTTTGCTACAACGCCCGGTAATGGACACCACCGCATTGGAAGGTTCGGTAAAAAACATTCTGCAGGCAATAAAACAACAGGGCGATGCTGCGGTAAAGCAATTCACGCAGCAGTTTGATAAAGTTACCATCAATAACCTGGTGGTAACCGAAGAAGCGTTCAACACCGCACAGGAATTGCTCGATGCCAAACTAAAAGCAGCGATCCTGTCTGCCAAAGTAAATATTGAAACGTTTCATAAAACACAGCTCACCGCACCGGAGGTAATTGAAACCATGCCCGGCGTACAATGCTGGCGCAAAAGCGTGGGTATTGAAAAAGTGGGTTTGTATATTCCCGGCGGCACAGCACCCTTATTCTCTACTATACTGATGTTGGGCGTTCCGGCCAAACTCGCCGGTTGCAAAGAGATCATTTTGTGTTCCCCACCCGATGCCAATGGCCAACTGCATCCGGCCATCTTATTTGCGGCCAAAGCAGTAGGTATTACCAAGGTATTTAAGGTGGGTGGCGTTCAGGCCATTGGCGCTATGGCTTATGGTACCGAAACCATTCCGGCTGTATCAAAGATCTTTGGTCCCGGCAATCAGTACGTAACCTGCGCCAAACAACTGGTGCAACAGGATGGGCTCGCTATTGATATGCCAGCCGGTCCCAGTGAAGTAGCGGTGTATGCCGATGAATCGGCCAATGCAGCCTTTGTTGCCGCAGACCTGTTAAGCCAGGCAGAACATGGCAGCGATAGCCAGGTGGTACTGGTAAGTTGTTCGCAGGCAGTGGTAAACAGCATTGAGCAGGAGATCAACAAACAGGTAGAAGCCCTGCCCCGGAAAGATATTGCGGTAAAAGCACTGGCCAACAGCAAACTCATACTGGTGAACAACGAAGCAGAAGCCATTGACATGTTGAATGAATATGCGCCTGAACATTTGATCATCAGCTGTAACAATCCAATGCCTATGGCTGAGCACATTATCAATGCAGGTTCTGTGTTTCTGGGCCATTACTCACCCGAAAGTGTGGGCGATTATGCCAGCGGCACCAACCATACGCTGCCAACCAATGGGTATGCAAAAGCCTACAGCGGCGTTAGCGTTGATAGCTTTGTAAAAAAGATAACCTTCCAGGAATTGTCGAAAGAAGGATTACAAAAA
>CBIMFG010000256.1:0-6269 GCA_966243125.1 uncultured Niastella sp. | reverse complement strand
AGGAAGAAGATAACAAATGCTGCCGCAAAATAATATTGGAAGTCGGTTGCAGACTGGTAATGGATTGCGATGAGACAAGCCAGCATAAAACCGGCAAATATCCCCAGACCACCTAAGGAAGGAATTGGGCTTTGGTGCACTTTTCTTTCGTCAGGAATGTCAAATAGTTTTTTCTGTTCTGCAACGGTAATAATTACCGGGATAGCTAAAAAAGTAATTGCGAATGAAATAGCTATTGAGAATAATACATCAAACATCAGCCTGATTTTAGTCTTGGAAATATAATACGTGCTACAAACCGGGCCGGTTGGGGCTCACACACAACAAAGCACCGCAAATTACAGCGTATTTTCGGATTTCCAACCATTAAAAACACTTACTTTGATCAGGAAATCCATTTATAAAACGGCATTTGATATAAAAATATTGGGAAAGTTTAATTTGATTTATTGATACAAAACAATTCCTGTAGTTTTGCACCCAAATTTTATTCGTGCTATGCCAGCTTTAAAGGACATTGCTACTCAAATTCGCAGAGATATAGTTCGTATGGTTCATGGTTGCGCCAGTGGCCACCCAGGCGGTTCATTGGGCTGTACTGAGTACTTTACCGCATTATACTTCAAGGTAATGAAGCATAATCCTCAGTTCGATATGGACGCTAAAAATGAGGATGTTTTTGTATTGTCGAACGGTCATATTTCACCTGTATTTTATTCTACTTTAGCCCGTGCGGGTTATTTCGACGTAAAAGAACTGGCTACCTTTCGTAAAATTGACTCCCGTTTACAGGGTCACCCTGCCACACACGAACACCTGCCCGGTATTCGCATAGCCTCTGGTTCTCTTGGCCAGGGTATGAGCGTAGGTATTGGCGCTGCGTTGACCAAAAAGCTCAATGGCGAGAATACTACAGTTTACACATTACATGGCGATGGCGAGCTGGATGAAGGTCAAAACTGGGAAGCGATCATGTTTGCAGGCGCCAAAGGTGTTGATAACCTTATTTCAACCATCGACTGGAATGGCCAGCAAATTGATGGCCCTACTGATAAAGTAATGAAACTGGGCGATCTGGGCGCTAAATTCGAAGCTTTTGGCTGGGATGTTATTCACCTCGACAAAGGAAACGATGTTGATGCAGTAGTAGCCGGTTTGGAAGAAGCTAAAAAACATTTAGGCAAAGGCAAACCAGTTGTTGTTTTAATGAGAACAGTAATGGGCGCCGGTGTTGACTTCATGGAAGGCCACCACGAATGGCATGGTATTGCCCCCAATGATGAGCAGCTGGCTTCAGCCCTTGCTCAATTGCCAGAGACTATTGGCGATTATTAATAAGTAGTTTAATTATAACATATTTAAAGTTAAGGCTATCAGATTCTCTGATGGCCTTTTCTATTTCTATACCTCAAACCATGCTGCATGGATTATAACATACAGATCATACAGAATAAGACAGGTGATTATGTGCCTGTATATATAACCCTGGCAGGTGGTCGTATCGATCTACATCCATTGCATGGAAAAGATGAGTTGGAACAAAATGTGGAAGCATGTATGATCCTGGCTGACCATGGTTTTACAATAGAGATGTTGCCCTTATTACATGCAGAAGAAGTAGAACTCAGGAAAAAGCTTTTGCCGGATGTCTTCGCTAATAAAAACCCGGATGTTAGAATAAACGGCCAACTTATTGGAGATATAAAAACACCTGATAAAGATTTACCAATAACCAAACCGACAATTAGCAGATTGATATTAAGTGCAGCAAAACAAAAAGCGGATATCGCTATTCTCAATCTGTGTGGACGTGATTATGCTTTACAGGAAATTAAAAGAGGAATTATTGGCGCATTACAACCTGATAGAAATAGAAGCATTTTACTCGTATGGGTAATTACAAAGAGCCGGAATCTGTTTACAATTTCCAGGCAGATGGTTTTCACTGATTCGATTTATGAGCGACTTATTCTCCTCTAAAAACTGGGCGGCCGGTTACCCTCTTGAGAGTAACCGGCCGTCAGCGGGAGCAGCGGGCCGCAACCCTCTGCACTACAAATATATGAAAAATTACAAATAAGCAACCGCTGCTAATAAGTTTTTTTTAGGGTCATATATAACCTTAACCCACAAAAGCTTAACTCCTCAACTCAATAGGCTGCAACGCTGCCCGGCGCGATGGGAACCAGGAAGCCAGAAAGGCTACCAGCGACACAGTCAACAACACCAGCACAAAATCTGTAGGAACTAATTGTACCGGATAGTAATCTATTAAAAAAGTTCCGCCCTGAATTGCAATGATCTTATACTTAACCTGAGCCCAACAAAAGATGACCGCCAGTATTACCCCGCCCACACAACCAATGCCTGCTAACAGCAACCCCTCTGTCAAAAATATCTTTTGTACCAGTTTGTTGTTGGCGCCCATCGACTTCAGCACCTGAATATCTTTTTGCTTTTCCAGCACCAGCATGGTTAAACTGCCTATCATGGTAAAAGCTGCTACAATAAGCATAAGGGTAAGAATGCCATAGATCGCCCACTTTTCCAGGCTCATTACGCTGTACAGGCTTTGATTTTGTTCATACTTCGTTTCAACTGAATAGGTTACCCCCAATAGTTGCTGTATTGCCTTTTGTACATCTTTATCATCTACCCCAGCCTGCAATCCTAACTCAACACTGCTGTATTCATTAGGCCCCAGCCCCATCAACCCCTTCATAAAATCAAGATTGGTGATGGCGTATTTATTATCTATGTCCTGCTGAATCAAAAAAGTACCGGAAGTAACGATCTTGGCTGCCTGTACCGACTGATAAGGATCAGCGATATTGAAATTCATGCCGCGCTTAAACGCATACACTAATAGTGGATAAAGGTATTTGTCGCTTTCAATGCCCACGGCATTTTCAACTCCATTGCCCAATACCAGCGAAGGGTCTTCCGCATTTCCGGTTTGAAAATTACCCCGGATCAGTTTCTGCGCCACACCGGCTACCGACTCATAAGAGGTATCAACCCCTTTAAGATTAACGGGCACCACCACATCGCCATTAATAAGCAACGTTTTTTCTTCTGCTATCAGGCTATAGGCACGCACGCCTTTTATAACAGCAATTTTTTGTAACTGCTCTTGTGTAAGAATAATGGTCTTGCCTGATTTGGCTGAGATCTTTATATCGGGATAAAATGAAGAATACAATGACTTAACCAGCCCTTCAAATCCGTTGAACACACTCAGTACTACAATAAAAGCAAACGTAATACCCATAATGGCAACAATGCTCACCCATGCAATAACATTGATGGCATTGGTACTTTTTTTCGCTTTAAAATATCGCCAGGCAAATAAAAAATTCAAGCTTGAGGTTTGAAGTTTGAAGTTTGTGGTTGACGCCCTATGGGCAAGCTCCCTCACTTTTCATTTCTCATTTCAAATTTTTCATTTTTCATTTCCGCCTTCGGGCGGATTGATCTTTTTGAACAACTCCTCCATTTTAAACACATGGTCCAGCGTGTCATCCAGATAAAATCTCAGTTCGGGCATGCGCCGTAACTGTTTGGCCACGCGGGCGGTAAGCTCTCTTTTTATTTCCCAGCCTCTTTCTTCAATCTTTTTCAGGGTGCTGTCGGCATCCTGAACCTGAAACAAACTCAGGTATATGCGAGCCTCCAGCAGGTCGGGCGTAAGCTTTACGGAGGTTATGGATACCATGCCTCCATCAATCATACCCAGCCCCAATCGCTGAAAAATTAAATTTAATTCTTCATTTAATAAACTTCCCACCTGTTTTTGGCGTTTCCCTTCTTGCATTTCCTTAACGGTTTAATAGCCGTAAAATTAGTTACTTTGCACCGTTTACTCATTATTTAACTGATTCATGAAGCGATTTTCAAGAATTTTCTTTTACCTGCGGAACCAGAAGGGCAAAATTGGATTATACTTAATTTTCAACCTGTTATATATAATCTTCTCCCTGGTGTCGATAGCTATGCTGGCGCCCTTTTTAGAAATTTTATTTTCCGATCATCCCCCAATTTCTGTACAACCGCGTTTCGTTTTTTCATCTGATGGCGTAATGAACCAGTTGGGATATTGGCTCTCGTATCTTAAGATTAATTATGGGCCTGCCAAAACCCTGCTTGCCGTATGTCTTCTTATCATTATATCCATACTGTTCAAGAATCTCTTTTTATACCTCTCGTACCGCATGCTGATCCCGCTGCGAAACAGGATCATGACCAATTTCCGGGAAGACCTGTACGATAAAATACTGGTGCTGCCCGTAAGCTATTTTACCGACCAGCGCAAGGGCGATATCATGTCGCGTATGAGTAACGATATGAACGAAATTGAATGGTGTATCATCGGCGCGCTGGAAGGCCTCATCAAAGACCCGCTGAACATTATTATAGTGCTGGCTACGCTTATATTCTTAAGCCCCTTGTTATCCCTGGCGATGCTGGTATTGTTGCCTTTGGCCGGGTTTATTCTTGGCCGGGTAAGCAAAAGCCTGAAACGCCAGTCGGGTGATGCGCAGGAACAGCAGGGTTTATTATTAAGTATTCTCGATGAAACCCTGGGCGGCCTGCGGGTGGTAAAGGCCTTTAATGCGGAAAAGCCGATGCGTGATCGTTTTATTGGCACCAATTCCCGGCTGAACAAATTGCGTATCCAAATGGCTTTTAAACGCGATCTGGCTTCTCCCATGTCGGAGTTTCTGGGCGTAATGATCTTTTGCTGTATCCTCGTTATCGGCGGATATATGGTATTTACACACAAGGGCGGATTAACATCTGCGGCCTTCATCACTTACCTTGGTGTATTTTATAACATCATACAGCCGGCGAAATCACTTTCACAGGCGTTTTATAATATGCGCCGGGGCGCCGCCGCTATTGACCGGGTAGAGGAAGTGCTTAATGCGCCTTTAACAGTAAAAGAGGCAGAAAATCCCCGTCAGTTGCAAACGTTTGGCAGTAAGATCGAGTTCAAAAATGTAACCTTCAAATACGACGACGTAACCATTCTCGATAACATTAACCTGACTATTGAAAAGGGTAAAACGGTTGCCTTTGTAGGTTCATCAGGCGCCGGTAAAAGTACCCTGGCCGATCTGGTACCTCGTTTTCACGATGCCACAACCGGCGAACTGCTGATTGATGGCGTTAACATCAAGGAATATTCGTTGCTGTCATTGCGCAATCAAATGGGTATTGTAACCCAGGAGCCTATCCTGTTCAACGATACCATTGCCGCTAATATTTCCCTGGGCAATCCCGTAGCCAATATTGCTGAAATTGAGCAGGCAGCCCGCATAGCCAACGCCCACGATTTCATCATGAAAAAAGAAGAGAACTATCAAACCAATATAGGCGACCGTGGCAGCAAGTTAAGTGGTGGCGAACGCCAGCGTTTGACCATTGCCCGGGCCGTTTTAAAAAACCCACCCATTCTTATCCTTGACGAGGCTACTTCCTCTTTGGATACGGAAAGCGAACGGCTGGTTCAGGATGCCATCAATAAAATGATGGAAAACCGCACCAGCATTGTTATTGCTCACCGGTTAAGCACCATTCGCCACGCCGATGAAATAATCGTATTGCAAAAAGGAAAGATCGTTGAACGCGGTACACACGATACCCTGATAGCCCAAAATGGCTTCTACAGGAAACTGGTTGAAATGCAGGAAGTGAAATAGATACCGGTTACCGGTTTGCCGGTCGCCGGGAAACCGGTAACCGGCAAACCGGTGACCTGTTCCTTTTTTCCAAATTACCTTGTTCTCCAACCATCAACCCATCAAACCACTCAGCCATCAATTGACTATCAAATTATCTAAATAGCTAATTTTCGGATCAAACATTTAAACATACTACATGAAAAGGGCTGCTACAAAAGGCAGGTTATTGCCGTGCCTGCTATTGATTGCTATTTCAACCCATGCTCAAAAGCAGAATTACACCTTCGACCAGATCTTTAAGAATGGTGAAACCAATGTTGTTAAACAACTTCCAGTGGTAAAGGGCTGGGCAGATGATACCCATTATTTGCTTACTCAAAAAGAAGCCGACGGCCATACCGCTACCACCATGGTAGATGTGAAAACCGGAAAAGCAGTACCCTATCCCGATATGGATATGAGCCAGCTGCAACCTTCGACCAACATTTCCGGCGGTGTAAACATTACTTTCTCCCCCAACAAAAAATGGGCAGCCTATACCAAAAAAGATAACAACCTGTACCTATACAATGTAGCTGAAAGCAA
>CBIMFG010000255.1:0-6305 GCA_966243125.1 uncultured Niastella sp. | reverse complement strand
TAAAATGTGTTTCCCTGCCCAGCCATTTAGCAATCAGGCGTATGAGGTCTTCTTCTTCAAAAGGCTTGCTTAAGTAATCGTTCATGCCTGCCTGTATACATTTTTCCATTTCACCTTTCACCGCGTTGGCGGTAAGTGCAATAATGGGGATGTTTGATGCCAGCTCGCGCCGTATGTGCCGGGTAGCTTCCAGCCCATCCATCACCGGCATTTGAATATCCATTAATACAATATCAAAAGGTTTTTGGCGCAGAGCGTCTACTGCTTCCAATCCATTTACCGCTTCTGAAATAGTAGCGCCATATTGGTTCAGAATGGTTTCAGCAACTACCCGGTTCATCTCATTATCTTCAACCAGTAATATTTTTTTATCGGCCAGAATATGCGCTTCCACATGGCTGTTGTCTTTTTTAGGCAGATCGCTTTCGGTTCCTTTTGTAAAAGACAGTTGAATGGTAACGATGGTGCCTTCGCCTTTTTTACTTTGCACCTCAATGGTGCCGTTCATGAGTTCAATCAACTGTTTTACGATGCTCATACCAAGCCCCGTACCGCCATAGCTGCGGGCAATGCTTTCATCTTCCTGACTGAATTTATTGAAAAGGTTTTTTAAATAGGCTTCATCCATTCCTTTGCCGGTATCGCTGATGGTGATCTGCAATTCCTGCGTGTGTGGGTGATTATTATTGAGCAGGCATTGTAAGGTAACACTGCCGCGCTTGGTGAATTTAATGGAGTTACTAAGCAGGTTCATTAAAACCTGGTTTATACGATAGGGATCGCCTTTTAATACGTTGGCCACACCCCCATCAACCAACACTTCAAATACCAAACCCTTTTCTTCTGCTTTCAATTTTAATACCCGGCTGGTATTGGTTACCAAATCGTGCATGTTGAAACCTATCTCTTCCAGCGTAACCTTGCCCGCTTCCAGTTTTGAAAAGTCGAGAATATCGTTAATGATCACCAGCAGGTTTTCCGCTGCTGTGCCAATGATCTCCAGGAACGACTGCTGCTGTTGATTAAGTATGGTTTTTTGTAATTGTTTGCTCATACCCAGAATGGCGTTCATGGGCGTTCTTATTTCATGGCTCATATTGGCCAGAAACAAGTCTTTAGCGTGCACTGATTTTTCAGCAATCTTTTTGGCCTCTTCCAACTGGCGTTGCAGTATTTTTTGCTCGGTAATATCCAGGTGAATGCCAATGGAACCGATGTGTTGTTGTTTGTCGTTGTATAAAGGCGCGCCGGAAACCAGCCACCAATGCGTATCGCTGGTTTTGGTTTTAACGTTCATTTCATACGCATCGGATAAACCATGTTGACGGGTGCTGGTTTTGTTTTCAACCATCTCTTTGTTTTCATCCGTCACAAACAGGTCCGATGCGTTTTGGCCTATCAGCTCCTGCTCTTCATACCCGCTCATTAAACAAAAGCTTTGGTTTACATAGCGAATGTTTTGGTCAAGATCAACCTCAATAAGGCCCAGGTTCATATTGGCGATAATACTCCGGTACTTTTCTTCCTGGCGTTTTAGTTTTATCTCCGATCTTTTTCTTTCGGTGATGTCGTTGTACGTCCATAAGTGACCGCGGTAAATATCATCGATGAACAACGGAATGTAATTTCTTTCCAGTACGCGGCCATCCGCCATCTTCAACTCTTCATTATTTACGGGCTGGCGGTTTTTTAAATGCCGGGCGGTATTGGTTAAAAAATCAAGTGGATGCTTAAATAAGGTGGTACTGCTTTCGTACAGGTCAGTACATTCAATGCCCACCAGGGTTTCGGGTGAACCGGGATAGGCAAAGAAATCGGTGAACTTTTTATTGGTGAGTACTACTACGCCATTCTCATCTTCAAGCAATACACCGGTTTGCAAATTAATAAGCAGATGACTAAGCCGGTTGGCGGTGGCGGTTAATTCGCCCTGAATGTTTTTATAGTTTTGAATATCGGTAAGGGTGCCAATGATGGTAACGGGTTTGCCGCTTTTTGATCTATGGATCACGCCGCCGCGGTTGAGGATCCAGCGGGTTGATCCGTCTTTTAATTTTACGCGGTATTCAACACAATGTTTTGAAATTTCACCACTCATATACCGCTGAAAGGTTTCTACCGCAAAATGCCGGTCTTCTTCTACAATGGTTTGCCACCAAACCAGGTTTTCATTTCCTTCATACACATTACGGTCAAGATCGAGGATCGATTTTTCATTGACGGCAAAGGTCATGGTACGGGTAGGAAAATGATATTCCCAAACATTGTCATCGATGGTTTGCAAGGCAAGGCGCAACCGTTTTTCGGATTGTTGCACCAACACATCTGCTTTCTTCTTTTCCTGCAACTCATGCTCCAGGTAATTGATGATATCTGTGAGGTCATCGGTTTCACTATATTCAACCGTATCGCCACCCTTGAATTTATTAATGGTTTCTTTTAAATGTTGAATGGAAGCATGTTTTAGTTTTGCTTCCCTTTTCAACTGCTCATTTATTTGAATGTATTCTTTTTCACTGCAGGCAAACGCATGGTTAAACAGTTTTCGGTCGCGCTCGTACTCTTCATACGAATCGTGAACCGCCTGAATAAAACGGTTCAGGTGTTCCTGCAAAAAATAATCTTCAGGAAGGTATTTTTTAATTTGTCGTTCAAGGAGTTTATTAAAACTCATATCACAATTATATCTCGTCAAAGGTTGTAATGGTCATTGTTTGATTATGTAATTCGCATTTCGCATGATCATTAAAGGGCGAAATTTCGCCATAAGAATAAAACCCGGTGAGTAAGGTTTGGCTACCGAATGTATCGGCAACAGCCTCTACCTCTTCTTCGGTACGTTTGCCTAAAATGATCTTGCGGCCCACACAGCTGATGAGCAGGGCCAGTTGCGGCGCGGCGGGTAATTTTTGAAAAGCTTTGCCTGCCGCATGGGTAGCCGCATCAACCAGTTTGTCGAAATTTGCTTTCATGAACCGTACTTTCGATCCATTGGGAACATCGCCGGCGAAAACCATACTGCCGGTTTCCTGGTCAATAGAAAGAATGGTGCGTACAATGGGCGCGTCCTCCTCATGTTCTTTAACACCCAGTGGGAACAGCAGGGCCGATCCCGGTAATTCATCGGCATAAGGGCCCAGATAGGTTTTGTACAGGTCCAGCGCTTTTTGTCCTTCTATTTCAAACAACTGATTCGCCACAGATTTGGTAACGGTTCGCTCGGGACCAAAAATTTCCCAGCCACCCATGCTGGCATGGGATACCACAAAGTGTTGGCCATAAAAGGGAATGGCTACAATATTGCCACTAGCGGGTTTTTCATTCAACCCTACCACAGTTGATTGAAAATTAGTGCCATCGCCGGCGAGGCCACCGGTAACCGGTACTCGGTTATTTACCAGTTCGTTGATACCCCGTACCAGTTCGCTGCCATTTACAGTACTGCCTTCTGAAATAACCAGAATATAGGAAAGGTTGGCAAAAGAGATGAGCCTGATCAGGGCTTTGCCAGCCTCATAACTGTTACTGTAGTCCCGGATGTTTACTGTAACGGGGTGAATAGAAGTTTTTTCCAGTTCAATAGCCGCAATGGATACCGAGTTATCATTTACCCGGTTATTTATGATTTCCCCGGCGGTGGAGCATAATACAATATGCGCATTGGGAAAGGTTGATTTCAGTTCTTCGTATACAGGTTGGGAATTAATAACTTCTTTACCGCCAAAACCTAATACCAATTGCGATTTAGCAAGGTTGGCCGTGGCGGTTTCATTTTGCGTTTGCAACTTATTGTCGGTATAAAGCAGTAGGGTGGTATGCATATGGGAAAGCGTTTAAGGTTAAGTATTCATTCTATTATGTTGGTTATTGATTAGTATATGCGCGAACAATTGAAATTGCCCATTCAAAAAAACGAAAGTTGAAACATTTTATTCACAGGCAATATGAGGAGGGTATGGGTTAACTCTTAATTAATTTAGTCTAAATTTTTAAAACAGCAACTTTGTTCTACAACTAAATTATTCTGAAATGTCCGTATAGCGTGGATTCTACCGCATAACCGTTAGTTTATTGACCTAAGTCAATAAGCCTATAGGTTTGAGTTATAATTTAAGGAGTGAAAATATTATGCCCGAAGCAATAAAAGGTGTAGATGAGACTAAGTGTTTTGTTGTAGAAGGCTTAACAATTTGCCTTTGTATTTCAATGCAGCATGATAGCCGGCCTCATAAATTTGATCGGCTTTATTTACATCGAACATCCCAAATTCGTGCAGGTCGGGTTCCAGGAAAAGGTCCAGCCGTTCTGTTTTACTGTAAACAACGGGGGCAATGGCCATGTGAAAGCATTTTTCGATCATGTTCATTTTACCAATTCGTTTACCATTTCCCAGGCCTTTGGGAATGTTGTTTACATAACAGCCAATAAGCACATCGCATTTTTTTTCGAGCGGTTCAATGGGAAAGTTGTTAAGCAAACCGCCATCTACCAGAACATGATCGCCAATTTTTACCGGTTCAAAAATAACCGGCACCGAAGCGGAGGCAATCACCGTTTCAATGAGTGGACCTTTTGAAAAGGTAACCGTTTCGTTGTTGGCAAAATCGGTAGCGGTGATGTACAGTTTTTTATTCAGGCTTTCGAAGGAGTTTTCGGGGATGAGGGTTTGTAAAGCTTTGCGCAGCACCTTCATGGAAAACAGGCCATCTTTATTCAGTAAAAAGCTCGACCAGCCGAAATAGGAGTTCTTTTTGAGCAGGTCGCGAATTTTTTGGGGAGAATGGCCGGCGGCATACAGGGCGCCCACGATGGCGCCGGCGCTTACGCCGGAGATAGCATAGGGTTGAATGTTTAATTCTTCCAGTACCTGCAACAAACCCAAATGGGCAAATCCTCTAACGCCGCCACCGCTTAAAACGATACCTGTTTTTACCATTGCCGCAAAGTAGATGCTTTTATCAGGAAATGCAAGCGTACAATAGGGGATTTTAACATTTTCTCTGCTATTAATTCCAGTTTGGAAAGAAATATCCCCTGGTTATTTCCGTTAGCTGAAAACAATGCTTATTGCTATGAAAAAAGCCCTTATTATCCTTGTCGTTATTGTCGGATTGTTGGTTGGCTGCCATCCGGAAGAAAATCCGGAGCAGTTGAAGGCGGTGAATGAGAATTTAGAACGCACTAATAGCGCCATTCTGGATGCAAATAAATTGATTTACGAGGAACTAATAGAAAAACAAAAAGACCCACAGACTCATTATCAGGCCGAAGAATGGAATCCGCGGGCCAACAGGATACAACAATGCTCAAAGAACCTCAAAGTCTTTATTGAAAATATAAAGGTAGATTTAGTGAGCCAGTCGGATAGTTTAAAAAAGGACTATGTTGAACTAACAAAGCAATTACATAATACTGATGGAGTTGGGCAACAATTATTGAACAAGTTGATTGATTTTAAGGATAGCTTATCTACAACGATCTATTCGGACAAGGATAGTATACACCAGGCTAGTAAAGACGATCTTAACCATCTTCTCAAAACGATTCCTTTGCTTCCAGGATATGGCGAAAGTTTATCAGCAGATCAGCGGCGTGATTATAAAAAAGAATGGCTGGAAAAAAACTTTGGCAGAAGCTCCTCATTAATGGCGATGATTATTTTGAATAAAATAGAAAGTGACGTATTGCTTTCTGAAAAGGAATTTATCACTTATTACAATTACCGGGTTGCTGTTTTTTGTGGTATGGGTGTACGTATGTTTAGTGCCGTTGCAGTTTTAAGTAGCAGTTATGTAAAAGCAGGACAACCAATAGAGGTTACAACTGGTGTTGGTTCATTTAGTGATGCAGCAAAACCGAGGATTACCATCAATGGAAAAGAAGTGAAAACGGGTACTGACGCAACCGCCGAATATAAGTTTATTGCCACCGGTAAACCAGGAAAATACATCATTCCAATAACAATAGAATTTTACAAGCCCGATGGAACGAGAGAAAGAGTTACGAAAAATCTTAAATATATTATAGCAGACTAGTGATATTATAATAAAACCTCCGCCACTTCTTTCCTCGTTCCCAGATGTGAGTTAACAATTGCTCACATTATCTCTTTGCATAATATCGGTAACCGGTACGCTATTTGCGCCACAGATGGTGTGGAAATTTACCTTGTTTAACTTTTGAACGTACCTTTTATGAGAAACCTTTACGTGGTGCTGGCTCTCCTGCTGGCAACCCAACCTATGAAGCTGTGGGCGCAAACGCCCGTATCAGTGGGGGCAGGTAGTTATGCATCCTTTCCCCCT
>CBIMFG010000254.1:0-6329 GCA_966243125.1 uncultured Niastella sp. | reverse complement strand
GGCCGAACAAATGCGCAGCAATTTATTGGCATCAGTAGCTGCCAGGTTGCCACCGGGTTTTTGAAACAGCTGCAGATAATCGAAGAGATCAATGTGAACAACCGCAGGATCAAATTCAAATTTCCAGGCGCCGGTTTCCCGGCTGATGGTACAACTGTCTAACTTTTCCAGAATGTTCTTTATTTTGGCCAGGTTAACCGCGCGGTTGTTTTTGGCGTCTTTAACGTCTTTGTCGTGCCACAGCAATTCGTTCATTTTTTCAGCCGGCACACCTTTGTTGTAACGCAGCGAATCGATCACGATCAGTAAGAACAGCTCTTTTAGCAAAGGTGTAAACTGTCGGGTCAATTGTTGTCCGCTGGCGGTGGTTACTTCAAACTGGCCAAACAATTTGATCTTTCCCCGTGGCGGACCTGTTTCTTCTTCCTCTTCCAAATGTTCTATAAATGGAGCCGTATAATCTTCTTCAGGTAATGTATTGGGTACCTCAGTAGTTTCGGGTTCAATGACAGGTTGAGGCGTCATTGTTTCAATGGGTGTACCATTTGGTTTTGGTGCGGTGGTGATCTTTATAATACCAACCGCTTTCTTTTTACGCCGGTATAACCACCACACACCAGCTGCACCTGCAACAATCAGCGCGGCTATGCCGAAAATATGATTCCAATTATTTTCCGGCGCCGGAGCAGGAAGGTTAACTGATTCATTTACCGGGTAGTCGATGTGATTGATGTGCAGTTCGGTACTGTTCTTCTCCTTGTTAGTATATAACGTAACTGCCAAAAACTGGTTGCTCTTTTTACAGTAATATAAGTCGGCATAGGAGCGTACATCATTAAATGCATACGGAAAAGGCGCGCCCAGGCTGATGTACTCGGGCCGTTGCAAAGAACCTTTTATGAGTTGCAGCTGATTATTGAACCGGTCATTTGAAAAGATAAGCGCATAATAGTTCTGCCCGTTTGGATCCAGGATCAGTGATTTGCCAAATACAAAGGGCGCGGTTGGTTCAGGCAACGAATAGATCTTTTTAAAACGGTTGTTGGGCACATCGTACAACAACAGGTCATAAAAATAATGCGGGCTCAACATTTGATCGCCTTCCTTGCTGCCATACCCGCCAATAATATAAGCAGAATCTGTTGAGGACGTAACACCCAATGCAGCCATATAGCGCGGCGCCAGAAAATCGCCCTGGTGTGGCAGGGTATCCCAGGCTTTTGTTATCAGGTTGAAGCGCTGAATGGTGTTTTTATATTTTAGTTGTCCGTACCCACCTATTATATACAGGAATTTGTTTTTTGTAATAAAGCTGTTGGCCTGCCAGTACTCCGTAACATCGCCTTTTGAAAAATTAAGGTCCCACTGGTGTTTGATGGAATCGTACATCGCAATCTCTTTTTGATCGGGATAATAATTATACAAAACACCATTGCTTTTGTCAACGATGGATTGGTTGCCCGGTAACATATTGGAATGGGCCGCGGCCAATGGTTGCGCCGATAATTTTAAACCGCGGGCGCTAAAACTGTACAACGTATCGGCAGAAACTATATAAACGATCTCGTTCACAGGGTCGAAGGCAAAGCTTGGCCGGCCAGGTATG
The DNA here is from genome assembly GCA_966243125.1 of uncultured Niastella sp. Taxonomy (GTDB): domain Bacteria; phylum Bacteroidota; class Bacteroidia; order Chitinophagales; family Chitinophagaceae; genus Niastella. Next base: position 4,723 of record CBIMFG010000254.1, on the reverse strand, counting down.
GTAAGCGTGGCCGCGTTTTCCCAAACCTCGTGTTTGGGTTTTATCCATACGGCATTTTCCACGGCGCCATTGCGGCGATTGTAATCATCTGTTACCACCGTGCCAGCCGATTCAGATAAAGGCCAGGAATTGCGCAGTTCGCCATCTTCTTTCAATTCAATATTACGCAGGCGCATGGGGGGCAGGTCGCGCGAAACAAAATTATGTTCGTTGCAGGAGCCGAAAACCAGTTTAAAACACTGGCTTTTGAGCGGAATGCCGTTGCTGTGCCATTCTTTATTGCCCACCCGGCAGGTCAATTTACCGCTGGCTTCAATAGAAAATCCGAGCCGGATCCAGTCCCGTTTCAGGGTTTCATCGTTCAGCTGAAAAGAAATATCGGTAAAATTTTCTCCGGCCACCACCCGGAAATTGGCGCTTTTTTGGTCGTACAGCAGGTCAATATTCTGCCCCTTGTCGTTGATGAGGCGGAAAATATAACCAAAATATGTGATGTGGTCGTCTAAAAAGTTGAAGTCGAACGTAAGGTCGAGCTGTTTCGAAAAACAGATCGGTTCCTTCCTGGTCAAAATAAGAGAAGTACGTTTTTCGGGCACCGCTTCATGACTGGAAAATTGAAGTCCATAAGCCTGAGAAGGCGTTTGGCCAAACCCTTCCTGCATCAAAAAAAAGAACCCGGCAATAAAAAGAAACCCTTTATATAATCCGCTAACATTCATGGGGCAGTACAGCAATAGTTGATGTCAATATACTGCAATATTACACATATCGGAATGATACTGGGGGCTGCTGAATAAAAAAGCGAAAAGAACCGGAATTAATGGGCATATTAACTCGGGATTAAGCCATTATTAAACCGTCGGGAATTACTTTCACCTTCATTATCAACTAAAATTTGCTTTGCTTGTATGAAAAAACTGCTACTGCTTATAATGGCATTGTCCGCTGCCATTACCTACGCCCAAACCAAAACGGTGCAGGGGAGAGTGACGGACGATAAAGACCGGCCGCTCAGCGGCGTAACCGTTGCCGCTAAAAGCGCCCCCAATGCCCAGGTATTGACCGCCGAAAACGGAACCTTTGTATTAAGAATGCCCGACAAGGAAACAACGCTGGTATTTACCCACATTGGCTATGAACGGCAGGAAATAAAAGCTACCGGTACCGATCTGGCGATCAAACTGGTATTTTCTGCCAAAAACCTCGACGATGTAATTGTGATCTCCGCCCTTGGAGTAAACCGGAAACAAAAATCGCTGACCTACGCCTCGCAAACTATTAACCCCACTTCCCTGACAGAAGCCAGGGATGTAAACTTTTTGAACGCCCTTTCAGGAAAAGTAGCAGGTCTTCAGGTTCTTGGTTCCGGCCAACCCGGTGGCAGTGTACGATTAACTTTACGTGGTAACAGTTCCATTTCGGGAAACAACCAGCCTTTATTTGTAATAGATGGGGTACCTGTTGAAAACGGCCCGGGCGATGCGGGTAATTTAGACTACGGCAATGCCATAGCCAACGTAAATCCCGACGATATAGAATCTATTACGGTACTGGCCGGTCCCAATGGTGCGGCGCTTTATGGATCGAAGGCTTCCAACGGCGCCATTTTGATTACGTTGAAGAAAGCAAAACCTGGTGGCGATGGAAAACTGGGCATCGATGTGAACCAGGATATTCAGAAATACAAGATCACCCAGTTTCCTGCTTACCAGAATACATGGGGAGAAGGGGAGTTTGGGATGGAGACCGGCGGCAACACCGGCAAGGTGAACCAGGCGAATGGTGGTGTGAATATGGGTACCACCAAAGTAAGCTACGGCGCACCCATGCTGGGCCAGCCTTATAATACGTTTGCCGGTGTACCCATTCCCGGCGGCTATTCGCCCCAGCCAAACAACGTTAAAGATCTATACCAGAACAGCTATACCAGTACTTCCAACGTTTCTATTGGCAAAGCTGACGCAAATGGCGCTTTTCGACTTTCGTACGGACTGGTAAAAGGCAATGACGTGATCGATAACCTGAACCTGATCACCAAACACAATGCCACGCTTACCGCTTCGCGCAACCTGAGTTCGAAGATCAATATCAGTACCCGCCTGGCCTATACCAATTATAATACGAAGAACCGGATGCCGAAAAACCTGGATCCGAATAACCCATTGGCATCTTACATATATATGGGCCGCAGCTCACAGCTGAGTGCCTTTTTACCTTACCAGGATGCGTTTGGCAATGCCGTAAATACCGGTCAGATCAATGATGTGGAAAATCCCTTCTGGAGCATTTACGCCAATTCAAATGCAGATACCCGTTCGGCCTTCAATGGCGGTATCACCGCTACAGCCAATATTACATCGGCCCTGAAATTCAGAGGTCAGGTGGTAGGCGACCTTGCTACTATAGACAATTATGTATACAGAGAACTGGGCGGACTGAAAACACCCAATGGTTTTTACAGCAACGACCTGCGCCGGCAAAACAACTGGTATTATGAAGGCATTATGATGTATAATAAGCCTTTGCTGAAAGACCTGAGCTTTGATGCGTTGGCGGGCGTAAGCTTTGATAACCGCAATACTTTGGACAGGTTTGCTTCGGTAAACACCTTGCTGGTGCACAACATGCCCAGTATTGGAAATGCCAATGCCGTGCCTACAGTAGGGGAGTCGCTGTACCGGTTAAAAACGTTGTCGGTATTTGGTAAAGCAAGTTTTGGGTTTAAAGAATTGCTGTACCTGGATGTGAGCGCCCGTAACGAATGGTCGTCGAGCCTGCCGCTGAACAGTAATTCCTATTTCTACCCAATGATTGGTGGCGGTTTTGTTTTTTCTGAGCTGCTTCAGAACAAAAGCATCATTAACTCCGGTAAGATCCGCGTAAGTGTTGCCAAAGTAGGTAACAGTACTTCGCCTTATCAGTTATTGAATACGTTTGCCACACAGGGGTTGTACATGGGTAATCCTATTATGGCCTATACCAATACCTTGAAGAACCCCAATCTGAAACCTGAGCAAAGCACCTCGCGCGAAATTGGGTTAGACCTTACGTTGCTGCGAAACCGCATTAACCTGAGCGCTACCTATTACCGCAACAGCAATATCAACCAGATCATTTCGGCGCAAACGCCTTATGAAACCGGTTTCAACAACCGCATTGTAAATGCAGGGGAAATACAAAATAAAGGATTTGAATTTACGCTGGCCGCTACGCCGGTGCAAACCCGTGCATTCACCTGGCGCACTACCGTGAATTTTTCCACCAATAAAAATAAAGTGGTGTCGCTGCTGCCCGGGTTGAGCCGCATTCAAATGGGCGGCCGTTTAGGTATGACGGTGAACGCCATGGTTGGCCAGCCTTTTGGCATTCAGTTAGGCAACCGGCCATACCGGGTAGGGGATACCATTCTGGTAAATTCCTCAGGCCGGGCTATTGCTGAGCCAAACGTCATTACCGGCAACCCCAATCCCAAATGGTTGGGCGGCTGGCAAAATACCTTCAACTATAAAGGCTTTACGCTGCAGGTAACAGCTACCATTCGCATGGGTGGCATTCTGTTCTCCGAATCGTATGGCCGCGCCATGGGCCAGGGAACTACGGTGGCGAGCCTTGAAGGACGCGATGATTATTTCTTCAGCAATTTCATTCTGGGCGAAAGCGATCCCGAACGCCTGGGTATTGGACAGAACGTTGGAAGTTCTGCTACCCGTTATTGGGATTCAAGCCGCAATAAAGGAGTGGCCTATCCCAATGCCTACCTGATAAAAACAGACCCGGTGACCGGCGTACAAATGACCGATAAAAATGGCCGCTACCTGGTGGGTAATAAATTTACCGGACAAGCTTATCCGCAGTTGATACTGGGAAATGATAAGGTAACGAACGATGTGCCGTACCTCACCTTCGATGCCACCTCTATTCGCATCAGCGAAATAGTGTTTGGCTATGCCGTTCCGCAAAAAGTGCTGGGCAAAAGCTTTGTAAAAGGTGTATATGCAGCCGTTACCGGCCGCAACGTATGGCAGATCTTCCAAAGAACGCCTATTGGTATCGATCCTGAATCAACTGCCGGTACTACCAATGGTACCATGGGCATTGAATCGGGCGGTAGCTTCCCGTATGCCACCATGGGCTTTACCCTTAAGCTTTCCTTTTAATCACGCATCAACATTTGAACGACATGAACAAACTAACTTCTATAATATTACTGGCGGCAATGGTGCTGGTGTTTGGCTCCTGTTTGAAAAAATTTGAGGAGTTGAATACCGATCCTACCCAGTTTGTAAAAGTATCGCCTGAATCGTCTATTACCATAGCCATTAAACGCACCGGCGATATGATTGGCGGGGCGGGACTGAACAGCGGCATCAATATCAATATGTGGGAGATCGCCAATTTTATTGAGGCCGGCGCGCGGTACACCGCAAATGATCAGGGCATATGGCAAACCAGCTATGTGAACATTTTGCAAAACCTGGTGCAGGTAGAAAATACTTATGGCAGTGACACGCTGTTTAACAATCGCGTGCAAATTGCCCGCATCTGGAAAATGTACATCTATTCCATACTGGCAGGTTATTTTGGGCCCATTCCTATGGATGAGGCCAATAACCTCGAACACCTGGCGGTTGTAAATTTTCAAAGTGAAGACGAAGTATATGCCCGTATTCTTTCTGTGTTAAAGGAAGCCAGCAATAAGATCAATGTAAACAATACCAAAGAC